>JALYTZ010000170.1 GCA_030854025.1 Vulcanimicrobiota bacterium | reverse complement strand
TCCTTCCACCACCGGCCCCTATGCCGACGGCACCGCACAAGCATCTCACGCCGCACGCCAACCACGAAGTACCGAATGCTCACACCCCCGGGCCAAGGACCCAACCCCACCCAGGCCGCAAGATTCATCCCTGGAAAAACCTGCCATTCCGAGCTTGTTGAAGATCGAGAAACGCTCTCACTCCGAGTTGCCGAAGAACAAAAAACATTGTCATTCTGAGCTTGTCGAAGAACAACATCGTCACTTTAGGCTTGTCAAAGAACGAGAAATCCAGCGGGAGGGCGCGTAGACTTGTTGCGTGGTGCAAATCTCACACGACCACGGCGCCAACGAATTTGCGGGTCAGCAGCTCGTCGAAATTGCTTTTATATGGGGCGGCTTTCCATCACGGTGCTCGCGGAAGCCATGTACTTAAAGAAACTCGGTTGAACAGCGCTGTACTGCGGCCGGGGCACGTGCGAAATGTTTGCGCTGCAGCAAATTGGCGGGAAAGTGTTGGAATCGAACCAACCAGCCGACTTGCGCCGACCTCAGCGGTTTTGAAGACCGTGCGGGCCACCAGACCCGTACTCTCCCGTGTGCCACGAATCGCGCACTCCAGGGAATCAGTGTTGCGCGTGTAACGGCGCCGTATGCGGTTGCCGTTTGTTTTTCGTATTGTCTGCGCGGTGTTTCCGGCACTTGCGCTGCTTTTCATGCTGCCGGCGGATGCGGCCGGACGACCGTCTCTAGCGGAGCCGGGCGTCTCGCCGAACGGGCGCGAGATCGCGTTCGTATCGGGCGGAAACATTTGGACGGTGAACGCCGCGGGCGGCGCCGCACATCTGCTCGTCGCCGGTGACGATGCCAAAGATCGTCCGCTCTACTCGCCCGACGGCACGCGCATTGCATTCATCTCGGCACGATCCGGCAACGGCGACATCTACGTTCTTTCGCTGAAAACGGGCGATGTCAAACGATTAACTTATAGCGACGGATACGATCAGCTCGAAAGCTGGTCGCGCGACGGCGTGTGGTTATACTTTTCAAACGCCAGCAAGAACGTGCAAGGTGAACGCGACATCTATCGCGTTCGACTTTCCGGCGGCACGCCAATGAAAGTCATCGCGCAGACCTACGTCACCAACTTCTTCGCCGCCGCCGCTCCCGACAATGAAAGCATCGCCTTTAACACCCGCGGATTTGCAAGTTCGCAGTGGTGGCGCAAGGGCCACAGTCACCTGGATGAGTCCGAGATATGGGTTCGTCACGGGTTAGGCGATCGTCCCACGTACGAGCGGCTCACCGACGGAAACGCCAAAGAAGTTTGGCCGATGTGGGCGCCTGACGGGAAACACGTATACTACATGTCGGATCGCTCCGGTGCGCAGAACATTTGGGAACGCACGATCGGCGGCGCGGCGCGTCAGCTCACGCATTTTACGAATGGGCGTGCCATTTGGCCGACGATCTCCAACGACGGACGCACGATCGTCTTCGAGCGGCACTTCGGCATTTGGCGCCTGGATCTGGACAGCGATCGCGCCGAGCGCGTGCCCATCGAACTGCGCGGTGAAATAAGCGCGCCGCAAATCAGCCACGTTACCGTCACGAAACACTTTTCAACCTATACCGTCTCGCCCGACGGCAAGAAAATTGCGTACATCGCGCAGGGCCAGCTCTTCGCGGCATCGGCTGCAACGGGAGGTTCGGGATTCAAGGTAACCCGCGCCGGCGAGTACGCGACGGGTATGGCCTGGGCTCCGGACAGCAATACGATTGCATTCACCGCGGGCACCGGCCATGAAGATCGCATCTACAGCTACGACTTTCTGAACGACTCGCGCAAAACGCTGACCACGACACCTGCCGACGTAAAATATCTCACGTACGCTCCGATGGTGCGCGGCGAGGCGCAACGATTAGCGTTCGAGCAGAACGCGCGCGAGCTGCGCGTGCTCGACGCTGCAACCGGACGCGTTCGTACGCTGGCCACCGCGGCGTTTCCGTGGACGCCGAACGACCCCGACCGCACGTTTACCTGGTCGCCCGACGCGAAGTGGATTTCATACTTCGTTTCGGACAATCGGCTCTTCACAAACGTGTGGCTCGTCGACGCGCAGGCGCCCGCGCCTAAACCGATCTCATTTCTTTCGAACGTGTTCGTCAACACCGTTTCGTGGAGTCCGGACGGCACGTTCGTGCTGTTCGATACGACGCAGCGTACCGAACCCGCTCAAATCGCGCGCGTGGACCTCATTCCGCGAACGCCGGTTTTTCGCGAGGATCAATTTAAGAAGCTGTTCACTCCCAACGGTGACGAGTCGTCCGCAGCGGTCACGCCTTCGAGTGCGACGCCCGGAGCGGCCGGCGAAGCCAAGAAAACGACGCATCGCGCTCCGCCGGTACGCGTCGATTTCGCCGGCATCCGCGATCGCTTGGAGTATTTGCCGGCCGGGCTCGACGTTCAAGCGCAGACGATCAGCCCCGACGGCCAAACCGTGCTCATCAACGGCGTCGCCGCCGACCAACCAAACTTGTACTTGTTTTCTTTAAAGCCCGGCGCGCAGCCGCAAGTGGCGCGGCAAATTACCGCGAGCCCCGGCTTCAAGAGCGATGCGCAATGGGCACCCGACGGCAAGCGCGTCTACTACCTCGGCGAAAACGGCGAAATCAACACCGTATCTCTCGAGAACGGCAAGACTGAAACGCTTCCGCTCGCAGCCGAATTCGATCGGAATTGGAACGGCGAGAAAGTCGAAGCATTCACCGAAGCGTGGAGCGCGATCCGCGACTACTACTACGATTCGCATACGAACGGTGCTGACTGGGCCGCGATCCACGCCACGTACGAGCCGCAGATCGAAGGCGCGCAGAATCCCGCCGAAATGCGCCGACTTCTTTCATTGATGGTTGGCGAACTCAACGGCTCGCATTTGGGCGTTTCGGGGCCCACGCCAGCGCAGTACACGGAAGGGCGGCTGGGTCTAGACTTCGATCGCGTGACGTATGAACGCACAGGCCGTCTGCGCGTCACCAACGTCGTGCCGAACGCTCCGGCGGCAATCAGCGGCGACATCCGCCCCGGCGACGATCTCACGGCGGTCGACGGCGTGCGCGTCGACGGCTCGGAAAATCTCGACGAGGCGCTCGACAACACCGTCGGCAAGAAAGTCGAACTGACGATCGAACGCGGCGGCACCGCGCGCCGCGTTGCGGTAAAACCGGCGGAATATACCACCGTTTCGAACTTGCGGTATCGCCAATGGGTCGACGGCAATCGCGCGTACGTGGATAAAATCAGCGGCGGCCGTCTTGGGTACGTGCACATGGCGGATATGTCCGCCGAAGCTTTGTCGCAACTTTACAAAGACCTCGACGTGCAGAATTTCAGCAAACAGGGCGTCGTGATCGACATTCGTTCGAACCACGGCGGTTTCGTCAATGCGTACGCAAGCGACGTGTTTTCGCGCATGCCGTACCTTCGCATGACGCCGCGCGGTTTAGCGACCGGTGCCGCGCGAACGGTTTTGGGCCAGCGCGCGTTGGAAAAACCGACGGTCCTCGTAACGAACGAAGAAACGCTCTCAGATGGCGAAGACTTTACGCAGGCGTATCGTCAACTGCACTTAGGGAAAGTCGTCGGCGAACCGACGGCCGGATGGATCGTATACACTTCAGCGATTCGATTGGTGGACGGAACCAATTTCCGTCTGCCATTTATTCGCGTCACCACGCTCGACGGTCAGCCAATGGAGCTGCATCCACGGCCGGTAGACGTACGTGTGCAACGGTCCATAGAGTCGAACGTTGACGATCAGCTGAAAGCTGCGGTTCGAGTTCTGCTCGAGTCGCCGCGTTAGCCGCGTTAAATGCATGCTCCAAGTTTACACCGCGAACGGCGGAATCGGTGAGGGGAATTGTGCGCACGGAATTGGGAAAAAAGTCTTGTGGCGTTAGCGCGAACCGCGATCGCGTTGGGACCACCCGAGAATTTTCGCCGTCATTTCAACGCGATTACTCGAACCGGTCTTCGCAATCGCGTGCTTGATGTGGTCTTGAACCGTCGACTCCGCGAGGTAGAGTGCGTCGGCGATATCGCTCCCGCGGTGACCTTCGAACAGCAGCTGCAGCACCTGCACTTCACGATCGGAGAGCCGAAAGTCATGTTGCGCGGTTGCGAGCGTGTAGCGCACGTGCAGCAGTTCGACCAGCACCACCATGTGCATCATGGCGCCTTCACGCATTGGGATCGCGCGCACGATGAGCTGCGGAATCGGGCAGGTCACCGCGACCGAGCAGTGCTCGCCGGTCTCCCAGTTCCACTCGACCGTCGCCTCGCGCACGGACGTTTCGAGAAAGACCGGCAGCGCGTTTCCACGCGGCGAGACGATCGAGCGCATCTCGGCCGCCGGCGGGTCGGAGGATAGCCACGAGCCGACGATCCGGAGCGTGCTGTCGATTGTAAATATTGCGAGTTGCCCGGGGCGGCGGGAGCGAATGATCGAGGGGTTTTGCTCGATGCCCGGCCGAGTCGCCGGCATGCCGAACTTGCCGGACTCGAGCACGCCGCGGAGCCGCTGCGTGATGTCGCTCGGCGGAGCGATTCGAGTCGCCTCATAGAGGAGGACGACTTTCATGATGCTCCCGTCGGCCAGCGGATGCACCACGGTGTACGG
>JALYTZ010000128.1 GCA_030854025.1 Vulcanimicrobiota bacterium | reverse complement strand
ACCGTTCGCGCCCAAAATCGTGCGGGCTTCGCGAGCAATGGCGAGCGCTTCGCGCACGTTGTTGAGCTTTCCAAAGCTGACGTGCGAGCTGTGCGCCTTGCCGTCATCTTTCATGCGGCCGATGTGCAGCGCAAGTAGCGTCCCTTTGTTCAGCTCGAGAAGCATGTTCACCAACTTCTCCTGCGTGATCTGATACGCGCCGATCGGCTTGTCGAACTGAATGCGCGTCTTGGCGTAATCGAGAGCCGTTTCGTAACACGCGCGTGCGGCGCCCATCGAACCCCAAACGATGCCGTACCGCGCCTCGTTCAGGCACGCGAGCGGTCCTTGCAATCCGCGCACGTCAGGAAAAACAGAATCGGCCGGCACGCGGCATCCACTGAAAACGAGTTCGGACGTTACCGAAGCGCGGAGCGAGAGCTTGCGCTCGATCGCGTTAACGCTGAATCCTGGAAGCCCGGTCGGCACGAGGAAGCCGCGAATGCCGTCGTCCGTCTGCGCCCACACGACCGCGATATCGGCAATACCGCCGTTCGTGATCCACATCTTCGTGCCGTCGATGATCCAGTCGCTTCCGTCGCGACGCGCCGACGTGCGCATGCCGGCGGGATTGCTGCCGAAATCGGATTCCGTCAGCCCGAAACAGCCAATCGCCTCTCCGGCGGCCATGCGCGGCAGCCAGGTTTGTTTTTGCTCCTCGCTGCCCCAACGGTGAATGGCGAACATTGCAAGTGATCCTTGAACGCTCGCAAAACTGCGAATTCCGCTATCGCCCGCTTCGAGTTCTAAACACGCCAAACCGTACGCAACCGCGCTCGCGCCCGGACAGCCGTAACCCGTGAGATGCATGCCCAGTAAACCGAGATCGCCTAAGCTTTTTCCTAACTCGCGCGGGATCGTGCCGTCTTCGAACCATTCGGCAATGTTCGGCAGAACGTGCTTCCCGACGAACGCGCGCACCGTATCCCGAACGAGCCGTTCTTCATCGGTAAGGAGTGCGTCGACGTCTAAGAAGTCGACGGGATTCGGCGGCGCGAGCCGCTTTGAAGCCGTCGCGATCATCGATTCACGGTACTCATATCCGCATAGCGGCTTCCGGCGGCCGCACCCTGGGGAAATACCGCGTCGAGCTGCGCGAGGTCTTGCTGCGAAAGCACGACGTCTGCCGCGGCCGCATTTTCTTCGACGCGTTTGACGCTCTTGGTGCCCGGAATCGGCACGATATCCGAACCCTGCGCGAGCACCCACGCGATCGCCAATTGCGCCGGAGTTACGTTTCTCTCACGCGCGAGCCGTTCGACTTGCGCGACGAGATCGAGATTTCGCTTAAAATTTTCACCTTGGAAACGAGGGTGATTTTTACGGAAGTCGTCCGGACCGAAGTCGTCGGGGCTTGTAAACCTCCCGGTCAGCAGCCCACGCCCGAGTGGACTGTACGCGATGAACGCAATGCCTAGCTCACGAATCGTTCCGAGTAGTTCGTCTTCGGGATCGCGCGACCAAAGCGAGTACTCGGTTTGCAACGCCGCAATCGGATGGACGGCGTGGGCGCGGCGAACCGTGGCAGGCGCGGCTTCGGAGAGCCCGAGATAGCGCACTTTCCCGGCCTTGACCAAATCGGCCATGGCTCCGACGGTCTCTTCAATGGGCGTTTTCGTATCGACACGGTGTTGGTAGTACAGATCGATGTATTCCACGTTCAGTCGTTTGAGCGACGCGTCGCAGGCCGCGCGCACGTACTGCGGGCTGCCGTCGATTCCGCGAAAGCTTTGGTCTTGCGGATCGCGCACGTTACCGAATTTCGTTGCAAGGAGCACCTCGGCGCGCCGGCCCGCGATCGCTTTTCCGACAAGTTCCTCATTGACGAACGGGCCGTACATGTCGGCTGTGTCGAGAAAGGTTACGCCGATATCGAGAGCGCGATGGATCGTGCGTATCGACTCGGCGTCGTCACGCGCGCCATAAAACTCGGACATCCCCATGCAGCCGAGGCCGACCTCGCTGACCGACGGACCGCCGCGTCCTAACTGTCGCCGTTTCATCACCGTTTCAATACCCGCGCAATTTTATCGAAGAGCGCTTCGATCGAGCGCTCGTTCGCATCTTCAAGCCGTCGCCAGAGCAGGCGGCCTTCCGTATCGCTGAGCGTCGCTTCGATGCGATGCGCGAGCGTCGTCTTTTTCGCCTCACCGCTTAAATAGAATCCATGCGTGCCGTCGATGCCGTCATTTTGTATGCGCCAAACGATTCGATCTTCGGGCACCACCTCGTCCAAAATCGCATGAAAACCGTTGTGCCACTCCTCGGTTCGGCCCGTGACGAGCGGACCCGGGGAACGCATGAACGGCTGCGCCGCGAACGGCCAGATCACATCGTTGGACGTACCCATGTCGACGAGCAACTGAAAAATCCGGCGACGCGTCCCGGAAAAGGTTCGTTCGCGGACGTCCTGCATTGGAATCGGCATCCGCCTTCCCTTCGCCGCTTGGTTGGCGCCGGCCTCGGGACGGTATTACGTCGCGACCAGGTCCGCGCGCTTGCGCATGATGCGCTGATCGAGAAATGCGTACCATAATTCCATGCCGGCACCGCTTCGGGTGGACAGTTCGACGATCGGAATGCCGGGATGTACGGAACGGATATTGCCGGTTGCCGCTTCGCGGTCGAAACCGACGGCACCGGCCAAATCGATTTTGGTGATCAGCGCGATGTCGGACGAGTTGAAGGCGAGCGGATATTTCAACGGTTTATCTTCACCTTCGGTAACGGAGAACAACGCGACCCGTAAGTCTTCGCCCAGATCGTATTCGGCTGGGCAGATTAAGTTACCGACGTTCTCAATTGCCAGTACCTCGGCGCCCGCGCCGTCCCAGCGGCTCAGCGCGCGTTCGATCATTTGCGCATCGAGACGACATTCCGCGCCGGTCGTGATTTGTTTGACCGGCGCCCCGCTTCGCGCCAAACGCAGCGCATCGTTTTCCGTTGCCTGGTCGCCGGCTAATGCCGCCACGCGATAGCGGGATCCAAGCTCCCGCAGGGTCGCTTCCAAGAGTGTCGTCTTCCCCGCACCGGGACTGGAAAGCATGTTGAATACGTAGGTGCCCTCGGCTGCAAACCGTTCGCGCAACGCCGAAGCGATGGTGACATTCTTCTTCAAGATGGATTGCTGGACGTCAACCAGTCGAAGCGGCATCAAAGACCTCCATTGCGGACACGTCTAATTCGCGGCCGCGAACGATCTGGGCGCTGAACGTTCCACACTCAGGGCACTCGAGCCGAAACGCCGGAACAACGCGTTCGGCCCTGCACTTCTGGCACATGATAGCAACCGGTACTTCTTCGATCGACAAACGGGATCCGTCGGCCACCGTTCCGACGGTCGTAAGATCCCAGGCAAAGAGCAGCGCATCTT
>JALYTZ010000111.1 GCA_030854025.1 Vulcanimicrobiota bacterium | reverse complement strand
CGCTTGGCTCGCGAAGCTGCTGCGCCCGCTGCAAATCGTGCTGCCCGAGGACCACGACGGCCATCACCGCAATCCGGACGTCGAGTTCGGGGACATCTTTCGGTTTTACGATGCGCCCGCGCGAGCCCTCATGGCCAAGCTCGCGTCGACCAGCCGAAGGTCGCGCAACGCCGCAGTTCGCCGCGTTAAACGGCAGCCGGTTCGCATCTAGGAATGACGAAGCGAGCGCTGTTTTTGATCTCCGATACCGGAGGCGGGCATCGCAGTGCGGCAAATGCCATCGTCGCCGCACTCGACGAAATCAAATCGCCCGCAGCGTTCGAACACCGAATCGACGACGTCGCCGCCCACTGCTCGTTTCCGTTGACGCAATTAGGCTGGGGCTACTCCGCGGCTCTGCGGTATGCTCCCCCCGTTTACGGCGCGCTGTACTATGCGACCAACGGACGCCGCCGCTACAAGGCGCTGGTTCGTTTCTGCGAACCGCTGTACCGGGAACGCCTACGCGACCATTTCATCGCCTATCAGCCCGATGTTATCGTGTCGGTGCATCCGCTGCTCAATCACGCCGCTTTGCGCGCGCGCGCCGACGCTAAGATGCTTCACGTGCCGATCGTCACCGTCATTACCGACCTCGGCAAAGTGCACGAGTCGTGGCTTACGCCCGAAGCGGATGCGATCGTCGTGCCGGCGCGCGAAGTGTACGAACGGGCGCTCTCGCGCGGCGTGCGCCGTTCACGATTACGCATGCTCGGCCACCCGATTCACCCGAAGTTCGACGACGTTGAAGGAAGCAAAGCGCAGCTTCGCGCGCAACTGCAGTTGCCGCAGGACGCCTTCGTTACGGTGCTGATGGCCGGCGGCGAAGGCGGCGGAAAACTGCTGCCGACGACACTCGCGCTCGCCAGGGCCGGTTTACCGATGCACTTGGTCGTCGTATGCGGGCGCAACGATGCGCTGCGCGAGCGGCTGGTCGAACTGCAGGAAACCCTTCCCGTTCCCATGACCGTGATGGGTTTCACCGATAAAATTCCCGAACTCATGCGCGCAGCCGACTTGCTCGTGACGAAAGCCGGCCCGGGAACGCTCGCCGAGGCGAATGCCGCGCAGTTGCCCGTCATCGTGTACGATTACGTGCCCGGACAAGAGCGCGGCAACGTCGAGTTCGTGCGCAGCAACGGCATCGGCGAAGTCGCCATAAACACGTCGGCCGAAGTCGTGCGCGCCGCAAAGCGCTTGGTGCGCAGTCCCGAACTGCTCTCCTCCATGCGTTTACAGCAAGAACTGGTCGCTCCGCGCAGCAGCTCGCGGCGCATCGCGCGGCTCATTAGCGAGATCGCGAACACCGGCACGATTCCGCTCGAAGACGAATACGCGCTTCCGACGCAAGCCATAGCGCTCTAGCGCGCGCATCACTTCGGAGTGGTTGTCAGCCCTCCGCGAAATGCCATTGCGGCGGCACCAACGATACCGGCATCGTTACCGAGTTTAGCGATCGCGATTTTCGTGGTGCCTCGGGGGACCATCGTCGTAAGCTCGTCGACGCGCGGCGCAACGGCCGAGATCATGAAATCGCCCGCAGTGCTCACCCCGCCGCCTAACGCGATCACTTGCGGGTTAACGAAGGCGACGACGTTTGCCAAACCGAGCGCAAGATCGGACGTAAAATTCTTCCACGCCGCGAGCGCGTGACCGTCGCCCGCCTGCGCGGCTTTGCGGATGGCTTTCGAACCGAGTTTTTCACGCGGCTTGTCCAACAGCGCACTGCGCGGAAACGACGGCGCCAATGCGGCGGCGTGGCGCAAGAGGCCCGTGCCCGATGCCTGCGCTTCGAAGCAGCCGATCTTTCCGCAGCCGCAGACGAATCCGTCGATGGGCCGAATCTGATGGTGGCCGATTTCGCCCGCTCCGGCCATTGAGCCGATCAGCAAGTTGCCTTCCGAAACGATTCCGCCGCCGATTCCCGTACCGATGGTCAGCAGCACGAACCCTTCGGTGCCCCGTCCGGTGCCGAACGTGTACTCACCCAATGTGGCGCATCGCGCGTCGTTTCCGATCGAGATCGGCACGTCGCGAAATCGCTCGCGCAACGTTTGCCCGAGCGGCACGTCGGTCCATCCGAAATTCGGCGAATAGCGAATCGCCCCGGTCTTTAGATCGACGTTGCCGGGTGACCCCAGGCCGACGCCAACGACGTCGCTCTTCGCATCTTTGAGCGCCGCGCCGACCACGGCTTCGATGGCTGCGATGACCGCATCGAAATTGCGGTCGGCGATGTCGCGTTCGTGATGGCTTTCGATCGTGCCATCCTCGAGGACGACTGCGGCGGAAACGTGCGAACCGCCGAGGTCGACGCCGATTGCAGTGCGTTTCTTGTCACGATTTGGCATGGGCGCCCATTTCGCGGCCAAACGCTTGCGCCTCTTTATCGCAGAGCACAGGCGCCGCCGTCGGTGCACCGAACCTTGAGCCGCCATGGAAACGATCGATCTCACCGCCCTTGCCCGGTTCACGCGCGAAACCGGCCAGCCGACGCATCCCGAACTTTTAGACACGACGCCGATGCAGCGCGTCAAAGAGATCGAGATCGACGAAGAACACATCACGATTACGTACAATCAAGAAACCACGCGTTACTATAACGCGAACGAAGTCGTGCAGCGTGAGTGGGTCTACAAGTACAACGACGACGCGGAAATGGTCAAAGCGATCGCCCGCGTGATCGATCTTGGACGCAAGCATCTCAAGGATCTCCCGGAAAATCTCGCGTGTCCGCCCGGCTGCGCGGAATGCTGCAGCGGGTACGAGCCGTTCGTGAGCAAAGCCGACGTGCGCCGCATCGCCGAACATTTCGGGATGACCTACGCGCAAGTGATGGTCGAGTACGTGATTGCGCGTCCGTCGGCCGACGGATTTTACGTCGGCTGGCTGCGTAAGGTTACCGACGACGTGGCCGATCAGTGCGTGTTTCTCAAAGGCTCGCGTTCGGGCAAGTTCTACTGCGGAATCTACTCCGCGCGTCCGGGCGACTGCAGGGAGTTTACGCC
>JALYTZ010000109.1 GCA_030854025.1 Vulcanimicrobiota bacterium | reverse complement strand
GGACCGACGTCGTACTCCGTGTCACCGACTGCGAAACTCACAACCAGCGGTTCGGCAGTCGTGACGAGGACGTATCGCTCGCCTTGCTGCCAGGTGAGCGTCGCGCCGAGTGCGCCGAGCAGCGATTTGAGTCCGGGATCGGCTACGCCGATTGCCGCGCGTCCGTCTTGGCTAACCACGTGCGAGAATGTAATGCGCTTACCGTCAAAGACGTACGAATCGCGGCCCGCGGCCGGCGCATGGGCGAGACTGCCTGCAACGAGCAGGAGCGCGATGACGAGCGCTTTAGAAATCAGAACGCCGTAACGGCTGATCCAACTCAAGATGTCCCCCTGGCAGCGTCAAAAGCTTTTGGCCTTCAACGCGAATCGCGACGGCGTTGATTGCGGGCAGTGCCGTGAGCGTCCAGACGAGCGATTTGAATTCGCCCTCTTCTCCGAACGTGCTCGGCTGCGCCGCGACGGCTTTCGAAAGATTTACCGTCGCCGTCGAACCGGTAACGTCTACGGATAGCACCTGCGTTCCGGGTGGAAACCGAACCGCGTCGATCGTACTCGCGGGTCCGGCGACGGCTTGCGTGGCGGCGTACAGGACGGCGTTGTGCAAATGCTCCGCGGCGCCTTCACCGGGCTGCAGCGGACGCATCGAGACCGTCCACGGAATTTCGCTCTTGCCGTCGATCTTCGTGTAGTACATCGTCAGCTGGTTGCCGACCGAACTATGGCGCGTAGAAAAAGCGAACCACGATACCAGTGAAACGATGACCAGCAGCGCGACAAGCAGCAGTACACGTGAAGCTCTCACGGACCCGGAACTTCGTCAATTCTGCAGGAACGGCCTTGTGCGCGCGCCATAGCGCACTCATGGCCGTTTTACGTCGAATCGCGCTCGTTCTGCTCGGTGTATTCTTTATCGCGGCAGGCGTCAATCACTTCGCCCACCTGGCCGTGTACGTGCGCATGATTCCGCCGTCGCTGCCCGATGCGCGGGCGCTCGTACAGATTAGCGGCGTTTGCGAAATTCTGGGCGGTGTCGGCGTACTAGTGCCGGCGGTTCGTCGCGCGGCCGGCATCGGTCTGATCGCGCTGCTGATTGCCGTTTTTCCGGCGAACGTGCAAATGGCGCTGCATCCGGTGTTGTACGCCGATCTAGGATCGGCCGCTGCGTTCTACGTGCGATTACCGTTGCAGCTCGTTGCGATCGCTTGGGTTTGGTGGGTTACACCCGGCCGGCCATATGCATCCCGAGCCACGCCGTCCCGATGATTACGATCAGCCCGACGGCCGAAAGCGCGATCGCGCCCGCGGTGTTTCCCCGGTCGGCAATTCGACGGGCGGCGACGTAGGCGAACATTGCGACCAGCGCTCCGAGAATGTGCGACCAGATCGCCGGCGGGAGCGGCTGGTGCGATGCACCGAGCATTCCGGCAATGATGATGCCGATCAGGATTTGCAGACCGATGATCGCGACCATGACGCGGCGGCCCATCTGAACCCACCCGATGAAAACGGCTAGCAGCACGACCAGATATGCGACCACGAGATGGATTTCAAGCAGAATGGCCATGCCGATTCGGGTTAGCGATTAGCTGCGTCGCGCCCTTTCGTAAAGTTCTTCAATAGTTGGGCCCGTTTTAGGTCTGGGCTGCGCGTATTCGCGTTTGTTCATACTAAAAGCGGGCAACTACAAGCCCAATTCTCTGCACTTCTACTTCGAGGAAAATAATGAAGGCTTTGCGCTCACTTGCAGCGGCGGTGGCGGTCGTGGCGATCGTTGCCGTCGTTTTTACGATGTACGTCAGTCGGCCCGTTCGCAGCTCCGACCATCAAGATTCACCGACCACGGTCGCCCGCCCGGGCGCCGATATCACCGACGTGTTCGTTTTCCCGAGCCCGCACGATCCCAGTAAGGTCGTGCTTGCCATGGACGTATGGCCGCTCATTCCGACGGGAATGGGCAACACCGTTTCGTTCGATCCCGGTGTGATGTATCAGTTCAACATCGGTCTCAACGACGATTTTCACAAAGATTACGTCATTCAGTTCAAGGCCAACGGAACCGGCAGCGGACAGCAGCTTACGATGTACGGTCCCGGCAAGCCGAACATGCAAGGCACGCAGTCGACGTTCATCGCGCCTAGCGGATCGTTCCCAATCAATCAAGTCGCAACGGTTGCCGGCTCGCAAGTCTTTGCGGGACCGCGCGAAGATCCGTTCTATTTCGACCTCTCGCAGTTCTTCAAAATCATCCCGGACCGCAATTACAAAAACCAGCCGAATCCGCCGGCGCGGTCGGCTTCGTGCTTCCGCGGACCGCACGATGCTCAAGATTTCCTCGCGGGTTACAACGTACTCGCGATCGCAGTCGAACTGCCGCGTAAAGATTTCGCGGATGCGAACGGCAATCTCGGGCTTATAAACGTGTGGGCGACCACGTCGCTCTCCACGAGCGACCCCGACATTCAACCGACTTCACCGCTCGCCTCGCTCGAAAACGTCGTCAAGAATATGAACGCGCACGCGCCCGGACCGGCCGCAGATGCGGGCGCCGTTTACCAGCAGATCGAGCGTCTCGGACGCCCGGCGGTTAAAGAAGCGTTCGAAGCGTTTGCAAATCACGACATGACCAATCGCAGCGACATTACCGACGACAAGCTGCTCTCCGATTCGATCAAATCGTTTGCCATGAGCCCCAAACCGATGGGCGCGGGCCGCAGCCAAGCCGTCGCGGAAGCGTTGCAGAAGGTTTTGATTCCTGACGCGATTCGCGCGGACTTGCGCGCATCCGGTCCCGCGCGTTACCTCGCCGTTGAAACGAACGGCAAGAGCGGCTTCCCGGTCGCAGTCGTGCGCGCGGTGCCGCCGTCGGGCATCTACGGGATTAAAAAAGCGCTCGGCGATCCATACCGTCATTTCGGCGGACGCGATCTCAAGAGCCCGGTAATCGATCTCTCGCTCGGCGCGATCTTCGGCAGCCTCATTCCAAAACTTGGATTGGCACCCGAAGACAATCGTGAAACGCCGTGCCTGACAAGCGACAACGTCACGCCGGCGGCCAAACACGAGATCGGCGACTTCCCTTATTACGGCCCAGCGCAATAGGAGCCCTTACGAAATGAAACACACACTTCTTCTCGCGTGCGTTGCGTTCGGCGCCGCTGCTTCGGCGGCCACGGCTACGGCTTTCGCGCAAACACCGGCGCCCGTACAACTGGCACAAACGGTTGCATCGCCTACGCCCGGTCCGGCGGTAACCATTCCGCCGGCGCTGCCGCCGATCGTAAAATACGCGCACTACGTAGAGGCCGGCTACATCGCGCCGGCATTGAT
>JALYTZ010000107.1 GCA_030854025.1 Vulcanimicrobiota bacterium | reverse complement strand
GGCCTGCCCCGACGCGCCCGCATGCGCCCGTTGCGAGCGGCGCGTGCGGCGGATATCGATGGCCGATAAAGATCGCGACCGACCCCGGCGCCTCCTCGATATCAGGCAACGCGCAACCTTCGACGATTGCCGAACTGATCGCGCTGCCCGCGCCGCCGGAAAATTCGGCAGCCCCCCGCAACGCGATCGAAATGCGCACGTATCGGCTCACGAACGTAACGCTCGCGGAAATTTTCCAAGAACACGATTTGGATTACCATCTGATCGTGCGCGATGGAAGCGGGCACACGATGATCGCCGAATCACCCAACCCCGGCTGCGCCGGATCGAGCGCCCTAACCGGTCAGATCGCGGCCGTTCGCAGTCGGCTCAGCGCGCGATTCCACTCATTGGGCACGACGAGGGGAACGCTAAGTCCCGCAACCCCGGTAACGATCGAAGGCGTCGGATTTTTCGACGCGGTCAACGGCACCGGCGGGCAAGCCCGCAACGGGATCGAGCTTCACCCGATCACCGGACTCTGCTTCGGAGAAAACTGCTCGATTTAGTTTTTTCAGAGGCGCATCCGCGCTACGCGCTCCGCGCCCCCCGTCGGCAAAGCCGGGCCCCCGGCCTTGGGCCCGTCTTGATATTAGGGTGACAGCACTGGAACGGGGTAGCGTGGGGGCGCCGCGAACACTCGGGCGGCACCCATGCTGATACGTAAGCTCTTCCGGTTCGAGGCCGCCCACGTTCTCCCGTACCATCCCGGTAAGTGCGCCCGCCTGCACGGCCACTCGTACCGGCTCGACGTAGCCATCGCGGGTACTTTGCAGGCCGAGGGCCCCGCGCGCGGCATGATCCAGGATTTCGACACCGTCAAAACCATCGTCAAGCGCGACGTGGTAGACGCGCTCGACCATCAGCATCTGAACGACGTTATCGAAAATCCGACCTGCGAGCGAATCGTTCAGTGGATCTGGGACAGACTGCTGCCCGCGTTGCCGGGACTCGAGGAACTCGTGCTCTGGGAAACGTCCTCTTCTTGCGCCGTGTTACGGAAGAACGATGCTTCAGCTGGCTGAAATCTTTTACAGCGTGCAAGGGGAAGGCACGTTCGCGGGAACGCCCGCAGTGTTCGTGCGCCTTGCCGGCTGCAATCTTGCCTGCAGCTTCTGCGATACGGATTACGCCGTGAAATTCTTTGCCTCCGTGTCCGAGGTCGTGGACCGCGTTCGCGAGGCAGGCGGCGAATGCCCGATGGTCGTCCTCACCGGCGGCGAACCGCTCGCGCAGAGCGAAACGCTTGCACTGATCGCCGCATTGCGTGCGGACGGCCGGCGCGTGCACATCGAATCGAACGGCACCATCGCGACGGAACTGCCGTCCGACGTGTGGTTGTGCGTCTCGCCGAAAGAACGCGTCGATCCTCGCATGGCCGCGCGCGCGGACGAAGTGAAAATGATCGTCGACGGTCGGGTGCCCGAAGAGCATTTGCCGCTTTTCAGCGGCAAACGAACCATTCTGCTGCAGCCCGAGGGCAACAAGAAGAGCAACGTCAAACTCGCGCTCGATTATGCCAAAGCGCATCCCGAGCGCTTCCGGCTCTCCCTGCAGACGCATAAATTCATCGGCGTGCGTTAGCATGATTCTCATCGCTTGCGCCGTCGGCAAAGAACTTGCTTTTCTTAAACCGCAGCCGCACGTCGAACTGCTCGTAACCGGAGTCGGCGTCGTTGAGTCTGCTGCCGCCGTATCGCGCGCGCTGGCCGCGGGATCGTACGATTTGATCGTCGGCGCGGGTATCGCCGGCGCGTTCGAAGGAACCGCGGAGGTCGGAGCGGGCGTGGTCGTGTCCGAAGAGTTCATCGAGCTCGACATCGAGAACGGCGAACGCATCGCGCTGCCCGACGGCGCGCGCATCATCGATCGCGCAAGTTCCGACCTAACCCTCGTCGATCGACTCGTCGAGTTGGGCGCTGTGCGCGTGAACGGACTTACGGTGTCGCGCGTCACCGCAACCGACGCGACCGCAACGCGGTTAGCGCGGTACGGCGCCGGAATCGAATCGATGGAAGGATTTGCCGTGCTGCGTGCAGCTGAAATCGCGGGTGTCCCCGCGATCGAAGTGCGCGGCATTTCGAACATCGTCGGCGAGCGCACGCGCAGCCGATGGGACTTCGCCGCCGGCGTCGCCGGTTTAGAGCGCGTGCTCGGACTCTTACTTACCTCGATTGGAACGATCAATGGATAAGCCCCTGACCCTTGCGTATTCGCCGTGCCCGAACGATACGTACATTTTCGCCGCTCTGACGAACGGCTTGCTGCAAGACGTGCCGGCCGTGCGCGTGGCGCTCGAAGACGTGGAAAATCTCAACAGTTCTGCGATGCGCGGCGATTACGAGTTGACGAAGGTCAGCTACGGCGCAATTCCGGTACTCATGGATAAGTACCGCATTTTGCGAGCGGGCGGGGCAATGGGTCGTGGATGCGGCCCGCTTCTGGTCGCCCGACCAGGGACCGGGAAAACTCTTGAGGACTTCTCGGAAAAGCTCATCGCCATACCAGGTGAACGCACGACCGCGTTCATGCTGCTGCGCCTGGCAATGGGCGTTACGCCGCACATCATTCAGATGCGCTTCGACAAAATTGTCGAGGCGGTCGAAAACGGCACGGTCGATGCCGGTCTGATCATCCACGAATCCCGCTTCACCTATCAAGAAGATGGGCTCGTAGAAATCATCGATCTGGGAAGGTGGTGGGAATCGGAGAGCGGCATGCCGATTCCGCTCGGCGCGATCCTCGCGCGCAACGATCTGCCCGACGAGCTGGTGCGTGGAATCGACGACGCGATCCGCAGATCGCTGCAATTTGCGCGTGAAAACGAGAACAAGATCATCGGCTACGTGCGGGAACACGCCGTCGAGATGGACGATGCCGTCATGCGCAAGCACATCGATCTCTACGTCAACGCATTCACCGACGACGTCGGCGACGAAGGAATTGCCGCGGTGCGCGAACTCTTCAAGCGCGCCCATGCGGCCGGAATACTTCCGGATCCGATGGAGCCGACGTTTGTTTAGGCGGTTCCTCCGGCGGTTTGTGCTGATGAGCGCCGCGATCGCGCTTGCCGGCACGCTCACCGCTCGCGCCGGCGAACTCCCGAAGGCCGGCGTGGTACTCGGCGACGAAGTGTTTCTGCAGTCGGCGTGGCACGATCTGCACGGGCGGTGCGTGGGCGTCATAACGAATCAGACCGGCGTCACCTCGCATCTCGTCAATATCGTCGATGCGATCAAAGCCAATCCGAACATCTGCATCAAAGCGATCTACTCGCCGGAGCACGGCCTTCGCGGGGATCGTCCTGCGGGAAGCTACGTCTCTTCGTACGTCGATCCGCGCACCAACCTTCCGGTGTACAGTCTCTACGGAAAACAAAAACATCCCAGCGCGAAAATGCTTGCCGGCGTCGATGTGCTGCTTTTCGACATTCAGGACGTCGGCGACCGTCCGTACACGTACGTTTCAACGATGGCGTACGCGATGGAAGCGGCCAAACAGTACGGCAAATCGATTTGGGTGCTCGATCGCCCGAATCCGCTGGGCGGCCTCGCCGTCGAAGGGCCGGTGCTCGATCCGCGTTTCAAGTCGTTCATCGGTCTGTACCCGATCCCGATGCGGCACGGAATGACCGTCGGCGAACTGGCCATGCTTTTCAACGACCACTTCGGAATCGGCGCCGATCTGCGCGTTATTCACATGGAGAACTGGCGCCGCAGCATGCTGTGGCCGCAGACCGGCCTGCAGTGGGTGCAGACCTCGCCGAACATTCCGGAGTGGAGCACGACCGTCGTGTATCCGTGCACCGGTCTGATCGACAACGCCGGCCTCAACGGTGGAATCGGAACCACCAAACCGTTCAAATATGCCGGCGGAATCGGGATCGACGCCTACCGCCTCGCCGCCCGGCTAAACGCGCAGAACATCCCCGGCGTCTACTTCCGGCCGGCTTATTGGTCGCCGTTTTTCGGAGCGCTCAAAGAGCGCCAGCTCGGCGGCGTCGAATTAGTCGTTTCCGACGCGCGGGTATTCCCGTCGGTGCGCACCGCCGTCGAACTGCTCACTGCGGTGCGCGACATTCAACCCGCGCTCATCAAGATCGACGCACGTCCGCTCGACGTGGACTGGGGCACGGATTCGCTGCGGTTGGGACTGCAGCAAGGCCATTCGGCGCAACAAATCATCAACTCGTGGCAACCTGCGCTCGACCACTTCATGACGATCCGCTCGAAATATCTGCTTTACAACTAGGTTGTAAATCTAAATATTCTCAAACAGATTCGTCATCCCGGGTAGATGCGTCATCCTGAATAAATCTGTCATGACAATTTTTTATGCACGCCAATCTTCTGGTTTATGGACGTCGGTATGAATGGGCGCTAGATCAGGGCGTTTCTAGTTGCCGTCCTTGCGGGTGCGCAAGTAATTGATCTGCCAGAGGTGCAGGTAGCGTTGCAGTTCTTTTTCGATCTTCGGATCGAGTTCTAAAAACTCGGTGCCGTGGGCGAGTTTGCGCGTCATCGGCTCGAAGAACGTCATAAGAATTTTTGCATCGATACGCATGGGCGCAAAGCGCGGCTGTTCGACGCGCACGGTTTCAGGACGCAGACCGAACGGACTTTGCTCGTAGAGTTCTTTCTCCACCGTCATCGCCGCGACGAACTCGTCGGGGAGATGAAAGTCGAGCGTCACTTTCGACCCCGCCAGAAAATCCTCGTAGCACTCCAAGCGTAATCCGCCGACGCTCAAATCGTTTGCTCGAGCGCTCAGGCGCCCGTCGCG
>JALYTZ010000101.1 GCA_030854025.1 Vulcanimicrobiota bacterium | reverse complement strand
GTACTGGGACGCACCGGGCTGACGGTGAGCGCGGGCGTCGGGACCGGAAAGATGATTGCAAAAATTCTTTCCGACGAGGCCAAACCAAACGGTTTACGTTTTGTCGCGCCGGGCGATGAGGCCGCTTTTCTCGCTCCGCTCAGCGTCGGCCGTTTGTGGGGAGTCGGCCCGAAAACGCAGCGCCGTCTCGCGGCTCGCGGCATCGAACGAGTCGGCGACATTGCGACGCTGCGGGACGATCAGGCGCGCGCGCTCTTCGGCTCCTGGGGCAGCGAGTTGCTGCAGCTTGCGCGCGGCATCGATCACCGGCGCGTGGAATCCGAGCGTGACACCAAATCGATTTCAACCGAAGAGACGTTCGAGCACGACGTCCGCGATGAAAGCGTGCTAATCGGCGTGCTGCGCGAACAAGCGAATGAACTGGCATCGAAACTTGAAAAAGAGGGCCTGTCCGCGCGCACCATCGGGATCAAGATCCGCCGAGCCGACTTCAGCACGACCGGGCGTCAAACAAACTTATCCGAACCCACGATGGACGCCGACCAAATCTATGCGGCGTCCGTCCATTGCCTTCGCCGCGCCGATGTGCGTGACGTACCCGTGCGACTTCTCGGAACGCGCGCCGCAACGTTAGAGTCCGGCGGTCCCGCGCAAACCAGCCTGTTCTAGGGAACCTAGACGTGATCCGTACTCCAAACGGGGTCGCTTGGGCTCGGTACTCGAGCCTGTTCGACGAGCGCATCACCTTTCGGCGAGAGCGCCGCAGCCATGAGAATCGCGCCGGTGCGCTTTCGCACGGACCCGCGCGGCAGCAGTTCGCGAGCGCGCTGCGGCGGCAGCCAGCCGGTGATGCGGCGCAGGTCACCGGCGGCGCCGCGCAACAGGCGCGGTATTTCTGCGGCCGCCGCGTCGTCGGCGTACCCGAATTCGTCCACGACGTAGCAGTCATGCGCGGGCTCACGCTGGCCTAGCACATAAGCCACAACGCTGCGCCCGCGCCGAAGGATAAGGTGCGCGGGCTGACCGTCGACGTGCGCGTACCGCATACCTAAACGTATCCAATCCCAGACGATCGGGGATCGCTCGAAACTCCATGACGAACCGCTTGCGAGTGCGTCGAAACATTTGCGAACCGCCGTCCAGTCCCGTTCCGCAAGCACTTCGACGCCGATTCGCCCGTTGTCGAGCGCGTCGGCACGAATCGAAATCGATCGCGACGGCAATTCGACGAATCCGATGCCTTTATAGAATTGCGGATGGATGTCGGAGAAAAGATAGGCTAGGTCCGCGCCTGCGCGGCGGCTTTCATCGAGCATCATCGCCAGCATGGCACTTGCGTAGCCGCGACCGCGCGATGCCGGCGGCGTGAATACCGCGCCGATGCCGAACGCGCGCAGGCGCGCGTTTCCAAATTGAATTGCGCGCTCGTATCGCTTGAACGACGCAACTAAGGCATTACCGTCGAAAAACCCCATGGTTCGGAAATGACGTTTGCCGTACGGCGATTCGGCGATTTCAGCCCATTGGGCGACGTACGACTCCAAGTCTTTGCCGTTGGCCCATAGGCCGGCGGTCTGCGGGAGCACTTCTCGCGCATACGATTGCGCATCCAGTTGTTGCAGCTTCACCTCGTTCAAGCCAGCGAGTACGTCGAACGCGCCGGACGCCAGCGGTCGGACAGATCGACCGCACCCGGAATGCCGGCTCGCTGCAGTTCGGTGAGGAACTCGGGCGCGGTGATGCCGCGCGTCGCGTGCCCGCTCGCCGTGACGAGCGCGGTTCGCCGCGCGCGCCGCAGCGCATACACGAACGCCCGGCGTTCTTCGTTGTTGTATTGCTCGCGAGTTTTCGTACGGTACATGTAGTAGGTGAACTTTGCGGTCCGCGATGCAATCGCATCGCCGACGTTCTCTTTTGCAATCATTCCTAAACTCGCGCTGTAGAGAAATGCCTCGGGAACGTACCAGCGGGGAAACGAGCCGGCGCGCGCGTTCGGCAAAATAACGTGATCGAAACTTTGTCCGCGGACGGATGCGATGCTTGCGATCCGCACGGAACGAGGCCCGCGCGAGACTTCACACGCTTCCAGATCGCTCTCCGAACGGCCCTCGGCGTAGTCGAGAAAATCGCCGAGCGAGGCGTCGGGATGCGAAGCTGCAAAAGTTTCGATCCGGTCGAGAAGTCGAGCCAGCGCACGCTGCTGGCGATCCGCACGGGCGGATCCCGGTTCGCCTGCAGCAGCCAGGCCCTCAGCCCACACGTGACGGGCCAAATCGACGAGCTGCGCCGAGCGCGCGGCCCGCACCCACGAATTCCGCATAGCCCGAAAGCGCAGCAGGCGCTCGCGGGCTAGTTCGGAGAGCCGCGCGTCCTGATCGCCGCGCGTAACGTTCCATCCCAGCCGAAGATCGCGCTTGATATCCCAGCGTGCAGCTCGAGCCGCATCTGCAGGCGGTTCGTTTTGAAAGAGCATCGTTTGCGCGTCCGGCGGATCGTTGCACAGCGTGTAGAGCGATGAATCGGAAAGGCCCAGCGCGCGCCCTGAAAGTATGCGAAGCAAAAAGTCGTGCCTGAACGGATCGTGCACGCTCCACAGCAGCGCAAGCGCGTCGAGCACGTCGGGCGAGGTAAAGAGATTGAGGTCGCCGACGGTTTCGACGCAGACGTTCCGGTCGACAAGCGCGTCTTCGTACGCGCGCACGTTCGCAACGCTTCGAAAGAGCACGGCAATTTGGTCGTGGGTGGAACCGCTGCGCAGCAGTTCGACGACGTGCTCGGCTACGAATTGAGCTTCGGCCCGTAGCGAAGCCGCTCGAAAAAGCGTCAGCGCCCCCTCTTGCGCGGGTGCGAGCGCGGCCTTGAACGCCGAACCCGTCAGTCGGCTGCAAGCGAACTCCAGGGATAGCGGGCTGCGCAGGTTCTCGGTAAGTTCCACACGCGGTCCTGCGATTGCAAAAACGCGATCCGGCCGGGCACCGTGAAAGCTCTCGGTGGCGCAGTGCGGGTCGCCTGCGAGCGTAACTCCCGCCAAGCCGTCGCCGTAAAGCGCCTGCAGCAATTCCAGGTCGACCAAACTCAAATCTTGCGCGTCGTCAACGAACGCACTCGGATACATGCCGGACGCGTTCGAGAGGGCTGCGGAACTCGAGCGCAGCACTCGCGCGGCCTCGGCAATCGCATCGCGCCCTGTCAAGCACCCCTGCTCGACTTGCAGCTCCATGTACGAGCTGTAGAGTTTGGCCAAAATTTTTGCAAGGTCGACCTCGCGGCGATACTGCCGCTGTAGCTCGGTTCCCGTGACGTCCAGCGAACTGCGGTAATCTTCTTTCGTGTAAAAGAGCAGGTCCGGATGCGCGAAATTCGGCGGCCTTCCGTAAAACGAAGCCGCGCCCGCAAGCGAATTCTGCAGAAACGCTTCGGGCGTTATTCGCGCCGCCCGAAGTTTTCGAATGAGTCGAAACGCGGCTTCCAAAAAACGGGCCGGCGCGCGCATGCCGGGCACTTCCGGATCGACCTGCGCCTCGACGAACTCGGTCCATTCCAGCGTCAGCAGCGGTGCTGCGGCGCGCTCGAATAGCAGTTCGGCTTGTACGTCGTCAATGAGTTCGACCGGTTGCGTCAGCCCGGTTTCGGGATGACGCTCGAGCACGCCAAGCGCGAATTCGTCGAACGTCGAGAGCCGCGCGTGCACGCCGCCTAATTTGGGACGAAGCCCTTCGAGCGACGCCCGCGACGGTGCAAGCACGAGGACGCCCGAGTTTCTATCGGCTTCTTCGCGAATGCGTCGAGCAAGCTCCGTCGACTTGCCGCTTCCCGCCCCGCCGGTTATGAACTCGCTCATCGGCCGAATTTTTCTTGGGCCGGTGGCGGACGCAGCAGACAAGCCGTTTTGTAAACGCAATACGTGCAGGCCGCCGGATCGTCCGTCGCGGGAAAAAGCGTGATGTCGCCCGAGCACAGCTCGCGACATATTTCGATCATGCGGGTACGCGCCCGTTCGAGTTCGCCGACGGAGATTACTCCGGTCGGGCTTGCCGAGCGGCGGCCGTCCGGAGCGGACACCGGCACGACTTCGAGCGCGACCGGCCGCACGTCCAGCAGCGCGTCTTTGAGCGGCACGAGCGCCAAGCGAGTGACGCGATCGCCTTCGGCAGTGCGCGCCCAGTAGTAGAACGGAAGCTGAAAATCTTTGAATTCGCGAACCTTCTCACGGTATTCTGCCGCCGTGGTCGCGATCGAACCGGTCTTGTAATCGATGACCGCAACGTTTCCGCTGCGATCGTCGCGATCCAGACGGTCGATGTATCCGATGAAGTTGAATCCCTCCAGGTCCAATTGTGCGCCCAGTTCGTTTCCGATTACGGTGAACGGCGACCGCCGCGCTTCGGCGACGATCCACTCGACGTACCGTTTTGCGGTGCGCTGTGCGCGACGCCGCTGCAGTTCGTACTCGACCGCCGTACCGAACTGATTCTTGAAACGGTCGAACGACGCATTGACGTACCCCTCGAGCTTGCGGGCCAAGTCTTCGGGAGCGGCGTCGCTGGGGTGCGGAAATTCACCGTGAAGTGCTTCGAGCGCCGCATGAAAGGCCGTACCGTAGAATGAAGCGGACGAACCGCGGTCCTCTACCGCGGCGCACATATACCGGTAATACCACTTGCGCGCGCACTCGGCGTACGTGTTGAGTGACGATGCACTAAAGTGCGAGTGATGCGATTTTAGGCCGGCCCCGATTTCGGGCGCGACGGCTTCGGCCAAAACGGCGGATCCATTACGCGCGCGGGGTACCGTCGAATCTTCGATCGTAAGATCGAACTCTTGCTCCATAACCGTCGCGACCTCGCCCGCATCGGTCTCCGCGATGCGGCCAAGTTTCGCGCGGAATGCAAAGAGCAAATCGCGTGCGGGCGTTTCGACCGCTAAACGCTCGCGGGACAAGGCCTCGATTAGGGAACCGTCGCGTGCGGCGACGGTAACGTACGCTGCCGCGATATCTTGCGGAACGCCCGAGAACGGCGAACGCAGCAAGCGCCGGGCGTGCACATCCTTGCGAGCGCCGTGCCAGGCGCGACCCGACGCAATAAAAGCGCGCAGTTCCGGAGAAGCCACGTTCCCTCTTTGGGAGCGGCACGAAGGCGCCCCTGCACGTTGCGTGTAACGCGCATGGCATGCGACGCATCGTAATCGGCATCAGCGGTGCCAGCGGCAGTATTTACGGCTACACCGCACTGCGCGCGCTTCGCGACGCCGGCGGCTTCGAGACGCATCTGGTGGTGAGCGACGCAGCCAAGCGCACAATCGAGCTGGAAACGGATAAAACGCCGGGCGACTTCGAAGCGCTGGCCGACGTCGTCTACGCCGACGGAGACCTCGCAGCAGCCATTTCCAGCGGCTCGTTCCTTACCGATGGAATGCTGGTTATTCCATGTTCGATGAAGAGCGCATCCGCAATCGCCTACTCGTTTAATTCCAATTTGCTCGTGCGCGCCGCAGACGTGTGTTTGAAGGAACGCCGCAAACTCGTGCTGGTCGTGCGCGAGACGCCGCTGCACATCGGCCACTTGCGCACGTTGACGCAGTTGGCTGAAACGGGCGCCGTGCTGCTGCCGCCGATTCCGGCCATGTACGCGAAGCCGCAAACGGTCGACGACATCGTCGCGCACACCGTGGGCAAAGCGCTCGATCAGTTCGGCATTCCGAACGAGCTATTCAAACGCTGGCGTTAGTGTGTTCGGCAGCCTCGATGATTCGTTCGGCTAGTACGATGTCGCTCACGCGGTCGACATTGACGGCGGTTTCCGCGTACGGCGAGACGACTGCCCGAACCGGCGCGCCCACCAGCGCCGAAGCTCGTTGCTCCGCGGCTTGAATACTGAGCGCTCCAAGAGCGAATTTCAGTAGGACGTCCCAACCGAAAAGTGACGCAAGCTGCAACGGATTCTTGCGAGCGTGCCCTAGACGTTCGAGAAAAGCAGCCAGCGACGGAAAGACGCGCGGTTTCATGGTCATGAGCCCGCCGCCGCAGTAGGGGCCGCCGCGCAGGCGCGCCCACGTGTGCGGCATTTCCGGAAAGCGGGCATCGTGCGTGCTTTTTCGCAGGCAGCCGTACGTAAGATCGGCGCGCGCCGCCAATGCG
>JALYTZ010000086.1 GCA_030854025.1 Vulcanimicrobiota bacterium | reverse complement strand
CCCCCCGGCCGAACCAACCCCGGGCAATCCGACTTCGCGAATGAGGTGGCCACGCATATCGAACTGGTCGACTTGCGAGTGCGCATCTTTCAAATACGACACGAAGATATTGCGGCCCACCGTTCCGACGTTGTCGATCGCGCTCTTCGCCTGCGGAATCAGCGTCCGGATCGATCCCGGCCGGCGCGCATCGATCGCTACGATTTCATGATTGGGCGCGTTTTTGTCGGTTTCTACGAAAAACGTCGTTCCTTGATTATCGACGACTCCCCATTGCGCGTCGCCGCGCGTGAGCAGCGGCTGAAAATGCGGGTTCGTCGAACGCAGGTCGGAAACGTAAATGCGCGTGTTGTACGACTTTCCGCCGGACTGCGTCAGCACGACGTAGCGGCCGTCTTCGGTAACGCTCGCATCGAAGAAGTAGTCCTTGTGCGTCGGGTTCGTGTCTTCGTAGACAAGGCGGTCGGCGCTTTGAGGCGTGCCGAGAACGTGGTAGTACACTTTTTGCCCGTACAAGGCTGCTTTGTACGTCGCGCTCGA
This sequence comes from Vulcanimicrobiota bacterium, assembly GCA_030854025.1. GTDB lineage: Bacteria > Vulcanimicrobiota > Vulcanimicrobiia > Vulcanimicrobiales > Vulcanimicrobiaceae > JALYTZ01. The sequence continues at coordinate 2,520 of JALYTZ010000086.1, read as the reverse complement.
CGTTGGCGCTTGATACCGATCGTAGTAGAACCCCTTTCCGTCGCGAGTCCACGATGCGCCGGAAAACTTGCTCCACAGCAAGGTATCGGGGTAATCTTTGCCCGTCATCACGCTGCGAACGCGCCACGTTTCCCAGTCGGAGCCGGCGCTCTGCGTCGCGTACGCGATCAGCTTGCCGTCGTGCGTGACGGCGGTCGGTCCGAGCGCAACCGTTCCATCGCTCGAAAGCGTGTTTGGGTCGATCAGGACACGCGCCTTGCCGCCGATCCCGGTCATCGTGTAGAGCACGCTTTGATTTTGAAGGCCCGAATTGTACGTGTAGAAATAGTGATTTCCCGCGTGATAGGGAGTGCCGATCTTCGCGTAATTGATGATGCTCTTCAGATGCGCCGCGATTGCCGCGCGCTCGGGAATTCGCGCGAAGTATGAGTGCGTAAGATTTTTTTCAGCGTCGACCCACGTTTTGGTCGGCGCGGAATCGATGTTTTCCATCCAGCGGTACGGGTCGGGCACTTGCGTGCCGAAATACGTGTCGACGACCGTCCCACGCGGCGCGTTTGGATAGTCGAGCTTTGCAGTTTGAGCGCCCAATGCGCCGACTTGCAAAATTGCAAGCAGCACCGAAGCAATCGTAAAAAGCGGCTTCTTCAACGCAGACCCTCCACAGGCGGCTACGCATGTATGCCGTACACCCGGCGAGGGTCCCTCCGTGCCGAGATTTCGGCATCGACCTTACAGCCGTTAGGGCGTAATTTTGCCTATGGCGTGCTGTTCGGTGAAGTAGAGTGTGCCGCATGGGCAGGCGACGATTTCGCCGAGGCCTGCATTCGGAGTTGGAACCGCGAATTCAGTTACGACGCCGGCAGTCGTAATGCGGCCGACAGTATTGGAAAGCGTTTGGGTGAACCACAGCGCACCGTCCGAGTCGGCCGTGATCGCCGCGAGCCCGCTATTTGCGAGCGGTACCGGATAATACGTTACCTGTCCGCCCGTCGTGATGCGACCGATTTCGTTCAGCCCCGAGTCGGTAAACCACAGCGCACCGTCGGGTCCGTTAGCCAGGCCTGCGATTCTCGAACCGGGCGGCAGTTTAAACGTGCCGACGATCGCGCCGCTCGCCGGATTGACGCGCAGCAGCTCCGACGGCGTTGCACCGTTTAACGAGGGATCCGTTCCAACCCAAATATCACCGTCCGAACCTTCGGTGATACTACCGATTGCGCCGGTGAAAAACGTCTGCGAACAACCCGGTTTGGTGGTTACGAGAAAGCCCGAAAGTCCGTGCGCGGTCGGCCGATCCGCAGCGACCCACGTATATCCGGATGGCCCTTCGGTAAGATCGTGATACGTGTCGTTCGGCGTGCCGTAGGCAATGTCGAAAAGCCCGGTCGCGATCGTATAGATTACAAGCGCGGGCCGCAGCGCGACGGAATCGATCACGGCTTGCCCGGGCTGCGGGGTTGCGCTGCCCGACGCCTGCGCCAGCGCCGAAACCGTCCCGTTCGTGCTGCCGTTGATTGCGCCGGTAGGCACCAAATGGCCGACCGCCGGCCACGTATCGGGATGTACTCCGCCGGCTTGCGCGGCGATCGTCAGCATCCCGATGCTCTGCAGGCTGCTTGCGCTGAACACGTCGATCGCCGTCGGAGTCGTTGCGTACAGGCTGCCGTCCGTACCGATCGTGAGGCCGCCGATGAGCGTATCGCTGACGCGGTGTTCGGTAATGCGCGGTCCGCTTACGGCGTCGCTGCCGCCGGGAACGGCCGGCCCGGAATTTGGAACCGGAGGCGCGCCGCTAGATGCTGGGAGAGTTCCTGACCCTCCGCCGCCGCACGCGGCCAAACACACGCAAATGCTCGCGCAAATCAACTTGCTCGCCAGCTTCATAATCGCTGCCTTTCGGACGGAAGTGCTAAAAGCATACGTCGGACGAAACGGCGACGCACACCTTCAAACGTCCCCCGAGCAACAGGCCGATTTTACGAGCGCCGGTAGGCCGCTTTCACCGAATAGCGCTCGGGAGCTTTCGGAGCGTGAACGTCGAAATCGAGGCTTCGGCTATCGTTTGACGCGACTATGTTACTACCGTGCTTGTGCACTGGGCCGCCTTTTTTCAGGTAAAGGCCCAACGTGCCGTAAGACAGCGAAAATCCGTATGCAGAACAAAGCAACCGAATGCAAAACGCCTAAAGAAATCATCGAACCCGAAGATTCGCACCAACTGCTTGACATCAAAAGCGTGACACAAGACGAGATAATCGATGCCGGAATGCTGCAATTGGTTGGACATACCGGCCGATGAGGTTCCTACGCTCACTTTGAAGCGGCACGTCTTTCGACTACGCGCTTGAGGGTGGCCATAGCGTTGAGCGCTTTGGGAAAGCCGGCGTAGGGGATCAGCGTCACGATCGCTTCTACGATTTCGGTTTCCGTCAAGCCGACGTTGAAGGCTCCGTGCAGGTGCGTTTCAAGTTGGGCGTCGCAGCCGCCCATCGTTGCGAGCGAGGCGATCGCGACGAG
>JALYTZ010000064.1 GCA_030854025.1 Vulcanimicrobiota bacterium | reverse complement strand
ATGATCGACATCCTGCAGCGCACGCTCGGCAATCGCGTGATTCTCGCAACCGATCTCATGCCGCCGGTGAGCCCCGGCTACCACGTAGCCGGCGGCGTCATGCGTTCCGAAGACGGAACGATTGCCGGAAGCGCGGTGCACCTGGATCAATCGGTCCGAAATTATATGGCGTACACTGAGTTGCCCTTCGCGCGCGCCGTCGAAGCTGCGACGAACGCGCCGGCAAAACTTCTCGGGTACGAAAACGATCTGGGACGCATCGGCAGAGGTTTGCGCGCCGACCTTTCGTTCTGGGACAACGAGTACCGCGTCATCGGTACGATGGTCGGCGGCAAAATGGTCTACGGCGACTGCCTCTCCCGCGCCGCCGCGCAAGCGTCCTAGAACGAAGAACGAGTCGCAAACCTTAAAACGGCTTTCCATTCACCGTCCTCGACAAGCTCAGGATGACAGGGGAGGCGGACACGCGGAGTCCTTTGCCGGAATCAACGTGACGTGCAAGGCTATCCCTGCTTAAATCCTCATTGCGTAATCTTCGTCTTTAAAACGACTTTCAAATTTATCTTGCCAACCGTAATTCATCGAGAATGACCGTATAATTTGTCATGCTGAGCTTGTCGAAGCACGAGCGGGAATCGTGGCTTCTTGAGCGCGCGTATGAACGTGAGCGGCGGTGGTGTGCGGGGTGTGTGGTTAGGCTTTGCCGAGGTAGGCTTCGGCGACGGCTGGATTGTCGAGCAGGTCGGATCCGGTCCCTTCGAATCGCATGGTGCCGGTTTCGAGGACGTAGCCGCGATGCGCCATGCGCAGGGCCTGGGTGGCATTTTGCTCCACTAATAGAATCGTCGTTCCGCGCACGTTGATTTCGCTGATGACCGCAAAAATCGTTTGCACCAAAATGGGCGAGAGCCCGAGCGATGGTTCGTCGAGAAGCAGCAATTGGGGACCGCACATGAGCGCTCGGCCGATTGCGAGCATCTGTTGCTCGCCGCCGGAAAGCGTTCCCGCGAATTGATCCAAGCGCTCTTTGAGCCGGGGAAAGACGGCGAGCACGTAGTCGAGCCGTTCGGCGGCCACGGCGCGCGAGCGCACGGTATACGCGCCCAGGTCCAAATTTTCGCGAACGGTCATGCGTGCAAAAACGCGACGCCCCTCCGGCGAATGTCCGATACCGAGTCGCACGATTTCGTCCGGCCCCTTCTTACGCAGGTCGGTGTTTTCGAACGACACCGTGCCGCCCGATGCGGGAGTCAATCCACTGATCGCGCGAAGCGTCGTGGTTTTACCGGCCCCGTTCGAACCGAGCAGCGCGACGATTTCGCCGCGTTCCACGCGCATATCGATTCCGCGCAGCGCCTGAATACCACCATAGTGCACGTCCAAGCCGCGGACGTCGAGCAGGCTCACGACGCGTTTTGCGCGGGAACGCCCAGATACGCTTCAACGACTCGCGGGTCGCTGCGCACTTGTGCCGGCGTACCCTGCGCGATGCGTTCGCCGTAGTCGAGCACCGTAATCTGCTCGCAGACGTCCATCACCAGGCTCATGTCGTGCTCGATTAGCAGCACGGTCACACCGCGCTCGCGAATCGCGCGAATCAAGCCGGCTAAATCCGTTTTTTCGCGCGGGTTCATTCCGGCCGCGGGTTCGTCGAGCAGCAGCAGCTTCGGCCGGCTTGCGAGGGCGCGCGCGATCTCCAGCCGGCGCTGCGAGCCATAGGGCAGATTGCGAGCATAGCTTTCGAGCACGTCGTCGAGCCCGACAAAGGCGAGCAGTTCGCGCGCACGTTCGCGCGCGGCTCGCTCTTCATGACGCTGCGAAGGCGTGTGCAAAAGCGAGTCCCAGAGGCGAGCACGCAATCGCGAGTGCTCGCCGACCATGACGTTATCGAGCGCCGACATGAATGCGAATAGCCGAATATTTTGGAACGTGCGCGCGATCCCGAGCGCGGTGATTTCGTACGTCTGGCGTCCGTCGATGCGCGCGCCGTCGAACGTAATGCGCCCCGACGCCGGCGCGTAAATGCCGGTGATCGTATTGAAAACGGTTGATTTTCCGGCGCCGTTCGGCCCGATGATCGCGGCGATTGCACCGGGCGCAACGCCGAGCGATACGTCGTTTACCGCGACGAGCTTTCCAAAGCTTTTGCTTACCCCGTCCAATTGCAGCAGAGCCATTATGGAACCGCGTTTTCGGGGACGGCGGCGTGGCGCAGTTCGGCTTTGCGCTGGCGGCTGGGCAGCAAGCCTTCGGGCTTGAAGAGCATGATCGCCACGAGAATCGCGCCGTAAATAAAAAAGTGGTAGCTGCTGAAATCGACGTGAATGCCGGCTGAAGCGGCGAGCGTATTTGCTTGCGGCAGCACGACGCTGTTGACCAGCGTTAGCAGCAAGCTGCCGACGAC
>JALYTZ010000054.1 GCA_030854025.1 Vulcanimicrobiota bacterium | reverse complement strand
ACCCCGCAACGTGCCGCCCTTCCGTCGTTGATTTTAGGGCGAAGCCGGTGGTTCGTGGAATCTGAGGGTGGACCATGGGGCAGCGGTATGGCGGCGGCGAGATGGGAGCGGCCGAAATGCGTGAGTACTCCGTGCCGCAAAAAGACTGGTGCGCATTTGGAATCTACAAAGCCAAGTGTCCGTAGCCTGGCAACACATCGTGCCGGTCGTACTTAGCCAGCGCACTTGGCAGGGAGATCCGAAGTACCTCGACCGCGAGGGTGTGATTTATCACTATCCACGCCAGTACCGTGGTCGCATCAATGACTTCGAGCGGTTCATCTATTATCGTCCGGCCACTGGGGCGAGTGCCAATGAGGCGTCGACGTATGTAGGACACGGCATTCTTGGTGCGGCGTTCGAGGACTTCGCACATCAGAATCATTGGTACGTGCCGATTGCGTGGTACGAGCCGTTCGAACGACCGGTTCCGTTACGCGATGCGGGAAAATTCTTAGAAACCGAAGGCAGCAGTTCGCCGCAGTTTCAAAGCGCGGCTCGAACGATTCGTGAAACGGCGTATTATAGGATCCTCGCATACGGAGGGATTTCAGCCGGCAGAGAATTCGCTCCGCTGACGACGACGGAAACTGCGATTACAACCGGTTACTCTCCACCAGGCATGACGATTCCCAAAGACGTACTTCGCATCGCCGATAGAATCCCGGAAGGCACAGGATACGTGCCGAGCGGTAAGGCGCTACCAAGCGTATACGAGTCAGCCGCCTTGCAAGAGCGTGCGAGGAAGGACCACAACGAAACGCTCGAACTGATTCGGGCGTCAGCCGAGCGTCTTGGCGGAACGTGCTGGTACAACAACAACATAGACCTTTTCGTATCTTGCGGCGAACAGCGCATGCTGATCGAGGCGAAAAGTCTGACGGATGCGCGCCAATCGGTCGATCGCATGCGCTATGGAATGGGGCAGCTCTTCGACAACGGCGTACGCTATCGCGCCGAACTAAAGGGCGCCGAGCCCGTGTTGGCGTTCGGTGCGTTACCGAATCGAGAGACGAATTGGATCAGCACGATACTTCAGGAGAACGGCGTTGCTTTTATCGGTCGTTCGGGAGAAAAGTTGGTTGCGCTAAATGATCGAGCCGAGCGGCTTCCAATTTTAGCGTACGCGTAGGCGCAGCTCAACACGGACTTGTACGCCGGTCCTTCGACGAGCTCAGGATGACAAATAAGGTTTAGTCCGGATTTAGTGTGAGGGATGGGACTTCGCGGTCGAAGTAGTTGAGTTGGGGTTCATTGCGCACGAGCGTGCCCGTCGCTTCGACGACGTGTTTGTTTGAGTCTGGATAGTAGCAGACGTCGCCGTCGTCGACGTTTGCGATCAGCACCACGATCGCTTCGCCGTCGGTATCGTTGAAGAGGCTGTGCGCGCCGGCTTCGGTTGTTGGAAACGCCATGCAGTCGCCGGGACGCAGACGCCACGTTCCGGCAGGCGTGCGCACCGAAGGCGTGCCGCTCACTACGATAAAAAGTTCTTCTTCGCGCGTGTGCCAGTGCAGCGGGCAAAACACTTGACCTTTGCGCAGGCGCGCTGCTGCGTATCCGAGCCGTCGCGCGCCCAGAAGAAAGCCGATCTCCGCATACTCACCGTCGTACGGCTTGGGATCGTGCGGATCGGATTCAAATAGTAAGTCGTCTATGTTGATTCGCGACGCGGCCATCTCGGCGCGCGCCTCAATCGTCCGGATGAGGCAGTCCCGGCCGTTGCCGAACACGTGCGCACCGTCTCCGACGAGCACGTTCTCAATGCTCAGTCCGCATAAACGTCGTACGAAAAGCGACGCGCGCAGCGGATCGGCTAGTTTGGAATCCGGCATCAGCGTGAGCGCGCCCACGGGAGTACCCCAAAGAACGTCGCCCACGACAAGCGTTCGCAGCGCGCGATTGTACAGCGCGATCTCGCCCGCGGTTTTGGCTCCGTCCGTCGCGATTACGCGCCAGCCGAAAACGTCATCGCCGTCCTGCACGATGCGATCGACGGGCACGGAGAGCAGAGGCGCCTCACGCGTCGAGGCGATGACCGCCGCACCGGTAGCTGCTACGAGCTGCTCAGCCGCGCGCTGGTGGTCGCGGTTTGTGACAACGACCGCCGCAACGCCGCGCTCGCGCAATTTCTGCAGCGTCGCTTCGTCGGGATCGATGGGATCCACGACGAAGTTGCCGGCTTCACTTTCTACGAAAAAACCATTGAAGTCCATCGAGCGATCCGGCTGGTAGACCGACCAGCATGAGACGCCCGGTACGATTGTCGCTTTCATGGCAGCGGTCTTTTGCGGCGCGCCTCGCGCCGCCTTTGGGCGGATTCCGCCGACGCGCAGTAAAACTAGCGTCGGATGGAGACGGTCGAACAGAAACGCGCATCGATGGACGAGATTACCGCACTGGCCAAGCGTCGCGGATTCATTTTTCAATCCAGCGAGATCTACGGCGGCATCGGCGGTTTCTACGACTACGGGCCGCTAGGCGCCGTTTTAAAGCGAAACGTCAAGGACGCGTGGTGGCGCGAGAACGTTGAACTGCGTGACGACGTCGTCGCGTTCGATTCATCGATCATCATGCATCCGCTCACATGGAAAGCGTCGGGCCACATAGATCAGTTTCACGATAAACTGGTCGATTGCAAGGTCTGCAAGCACCGTTTTCGCTACGATCACTTGGCCGATCGCGAGCAGTGCCCCGACTGCGGCAGCAAACTTTCGTTCACCGAACCGCGCGCGTTCAACCTCATGATGAAAACGCAAGTCGGCCCAATGGAAGACAGCGCGTCGACCGCCTATCTGCGTCCGGAGACCGCTCAGGGCATTTTCGTAAACTTCAAAAACGTGTACCAAACCGCGCGCAAGCGTCCACCGTTCGGTATCGCGCAAATCGGCAAATCTTTTCGCAACGAGATCACGCCCGGCAACCTGACCTTTCGCGTGCGCGAGTTCGAGCAAGCCGAACTCGAGTATTTCGTGCCCGACGACGGCAAGGACTTGGATGCGTTCAAACAGTGGGTCGACCGTCGCAAGCAATGGTATGCGGACTACGGTGTGAAAGCCGACCGGCTGCGGTTCTACGAACTGCCCGAAAGCGAACGTCCCCATTACGCCAAGGCCGGCATCGACGTTGAGTATCTCTTCCCGTGGGGATGGGGCGAGCTCGAATCCATCGCCCACCGCGGAACCTACGATCTCGACGCGCACATGAAACTTTCGGGCAAGGATTTGCGCTACTTCGACGAGGCATCGAAGTCGCATTACACGCCGATCCTCATCGAAAGCTCGGCCGGGATGGACCGCACCACGCTCACGATGCTGGTCGACGCCTTCGAGAAAGAGCAGAGCGTCGATCCGAACGGCAAGCAAACCGAACGCATCGTTCTGCGCTTCCACCCGAAGATCGCTCCGGTCCAAGCGGCGATTTTCTCGCTCGCGCGCAACAAGCCCGACCTGGTGGAACGCGCTCGTGGGGTCGAACGGTCCCTACGCGGAATGTTTCGGACCCAGTATGACGAGGGAAATATCGGACAACTCTACCGGCGGCAGGACGAGATTGGGACGCCGTTCTGCATGACCGTGGATTACGATACGCTCGAGGACCAGAAGCTAACCGTTCGCGAGCGGGACTCAATGAGGCAGGAACGTGTTGCACTCGATCAGCTCGACCGCTACCTCAGGGAGCGGCTCTAACACGGTCAAGTACGTCTATTTCTTCGAGGAAGGCAGTGCGGCGATGCGCGATATCCTCGGCGGAAAGGGCGCGGGCCTGGCGGAAATGACGGCGGCCGGGCTGCCGGTCCCGCAAGGCTTCACGATCACGACGCAAGCGTGTCTGCGTTTCTTTGAATCGGGCGGTACGTATCCCGAAGGCCTGCAAGCGCAGATCGAGCCGGCCATGCGCGAACTGGAACAGCGCACCGGAAAACAATTCGGCGACGCTGCGGATCCATTGCTGGTCTCGGTGCGAAGCGGCGCGCGGGCCTCAATGCCCGGCATGATGGACACGATTCTAAATCTCGGCCTCAACGACAATACCGTGGTCGGCCTCGCGAAGCTCACTGGCAACGAACGGTTCGCCTGGGATGCGTATCGCCGCTTCATCACCATGTTCTCGACGGTCGTGTTGGGCTTGGAAAAGCAGCTTTTCGAAGACCGAATCGGCGATCTGAAAACGAAGCTCGGTGTAAAAACCGACCCGGAAATCGACGCGGCGAGCTGGCGCGGATTGACCCGCGATTTCAAGGCGATCGTCAGCGAGCACGCGGGCCGCGAGTTTCCACAAGAGGTGCACGAGCAGCTCGATCTGGCAATTCGCGCCGTTTTCGATTCGTGGAACTCGAAACGGGCCATCGACTATCGCCGGTTCAATAAAATACCGGACGATTGGGGCACCGCCGTCAACATCGTGGCGATTGTGTTCGGCAACATGGGCGACGATTCGGGAACAGGTGTCGCGTTTACGCGAAATCCGAACACCGGCGAAAAGAAGCTCTTCGGCGAATACTTGCGCAACGCGCAAGGCGAAGACGTGGTCGCCGGGATTCGAACGCCCGAAAAAATTTCCGACCTGGAGGACTCGCAACCGGCGGTCTACCGCCAGTTCGTTGAAATCGCCGACAAGCTCGAACGCCACTATCGCGACATGCAGGATCTGGAGTTCACCATCGAGCGCGGCCGGTTGTACATACTGCAGACACGCACGGCAAAACGCAGCGCCGAAGCGGCCGTGCGCATTGCAATCGACCTCGTGCACGAAGGCGCGATAGAAAAAAACGAAGCGCTGCGGCGCGTGGGCGCGCAATCGCTCGATCAGCTCTTCCACGCGCGGATCGATGCGGGAGAGCACTACGCAGTCGCCTGCAAAGGACTGAACGCGTCACCGGGCGCGGCTGCCGGTCGCATCGTCTTCGACGCGGACACGGCCGTGGAATGGCGCCAACGGAACGAAGACGTGCTGCTCGTACGCCTCGAAACGACGCCGGACGACGTGCACGGCATGATTGCCGCCCGCGGCATCCTGACGGCAAAAGGCGGGGCAACCTCGCACGCAGCCGTGGTCGCGCGCGGCATGGGCAAGCCTTGCGTTTCCGGGTGCGACGGTTTGAGCATCGATCGACGCAGTAAGACCGCAACGCTCCAAGGCTCGACGCTCAAAGAAGGCGATTGGCTCACGATCGACGGCACGAGCGGCGACGTCGTGTTCGGGAAGCTCGCACTCATCGACCCGCCGTCAACGCTGCCGGACTGGCTGGCGACGTTCTTGAGCTGGGCCGACGAAGCACGCACGATGGAAGTGTGGGCAAACGCCGACACTCCCACCGACGCGAAAAAGGCGCGCGAACTCGGCGCGACCGGTATCGGGCTCTGCCGGACCGAGCACATGTTCATGGAACAAGAGCGCCTCCCGGTCGTTCAGGAGATGATCCTCTCCGACACGCCCGAAGCGCGTGCGAACGCCCTTGCAAAACTGCTGCCGTTTCAACGCGACGATTTTCGCGGCATACTCGAAGCGATGCAAGGCTATCCCGTAACGATACGCCTGCTCGATCCGCCGCTGCACGAATTTCTGCCGTCGCATGAAACGCTGCTCGTCGAAACCACCGAACTGCGCCTGCGCGAAGGCGAGCAATCCGAAAACTACTTGCGCCGGATGCGCGTGCTCAAACGCGTGCTGCAGCTGCACGAGCAAAATCCGATGCTCGGTTTGCGCGTTTGCCGCCTAGGCATCGTCTACCCGGAAATTTACGCGATGCAAGTACGGGCGGTTTTCGAAGCCGCATGCGAGCTGCACGCGCGCGGAATCGACGTCAGACCCGAAATTATGATTCCGGGCGTTGGAACCCGCGAAGAGATGCAGTTCACCGCCGCCGCCGTGCGCAAAGCCGCGTACGAAGTGTTCGCGGAGCGGAATACGACCCTGCCGTTTCACGTGGGAACGATGATCGAATTGCCTCGCGCATGCGTCGTGGCCGACGATATTGCCGAACACGCCGAGTTCTTTTCCTTCGGTACCAACGATCTTACGCAAACGACCTACGGCTACAGTCGCG
>JALYTZ010000046.1 GCA_030854025.1 Vulcanimicrobiota bacterium | reverse complement strand
GCGCCGTATCGCGCCGAAGATCCGAGATTCACCCCGTAACGAACGGGTCGTAAACGACAAAAGGGCTCCTAAGGGAGCCCTTTTGTGCATCGCCCGCAAACTATCCGTCATCTCGCGATAGAACATTGCCACGTTTTCCGGCGTGACGAGGGCAATGCAGTGACTCGCTCCATCGCTCTGCCGACAATGTCGATTCGGTGCTGCACGAAGTCGCAGTAAATCTGGAACGGCTATCTGCAAACGGAATCGCGCCAGCCGTCATCCGCGGGACCTATCGCAAGGCAGGTATGCGCCACTCATGCTCGGGCGGCGCAAGTGCCAGCCGAATCCACCCGCAATCTGGGAGTACATGTCGAGCCTCTCACGTCGGTCGCCAACCAGATAGCGACAGCTCGGGCCAATTGGGATCGCTTGCCATTTGTCGCTACCCTCGGTGCACCTCACGCAGGAGCCGGCGTGAATTGGCGCATCCAGCGCTCGATCTTAGACGCGCATTACTTCAAGCCGTGCAAAACATAGTACGCCACATCATGAAGGTCTTTTTTCGAGAGCTTCCAGCGCGGCATCACCGGGTTTAGGGCCTCACCGTTATTGTCGATTCCGGTGGAAATCGCCCTCTCGAGCAATGCGAGCGTATACGGGTGACTCGGAGTCGAAACAAGTGCCTTGTGCCGCAAGTCCGCGCTCACGGCCCCATTCGTTAGATGCACTCCGCCTGCGCCATCAACACCGTGGCAGGCGGCGCAGCTCTGCCTTAACGGTGGGTGTTGCGCAATGGTTTGGACGCCTCTCGCATCGCGTCCGGTTTGAAAAATCACTTGTCCGTTTGACTGGCTTTGCGCGGAAGCAGCCGGCTTCGGCGCGTGCGATGTGGAGGAACACGCCGCAAGGACGAGGAGAACTCCTGAGACAAGCACCGTAAAACGCCGTTTTGGCACGCCCATACCTTCGCGGTCACCGGGTCGGAACGCCTTTGTAGTTGCGGCGATTTACCGGGAGCTGCCAGCCTGTCTTTCCGCCGTACTTTAATCGTAACCGCTTGATTGCGAAGAGACGAGGCGGTCCGCCATCAGCGCGATGTTGAGGCACGCGATATCAGCGGCAGTCGACACGACCTTCGGCGCCTAAATGCGGAGGGCTCGCGCCGCTTTTTTGATTTCCCAAAAGCTTGCGCAATTCGCTCCATTGCGGCGCCCGAACCTCGCCAGCCAAAAGCTCCTTTTCTAAAACGCGGTCGAAATTGCCACTTAGACGTTGCCGTTTTCGGTGACAGCTCCGCTAGCTCCCGGCTTCGTTCCATCGGGCCAGCTTGGAAAGGCCATCGTACGTGCTGGAAAAGAATTCGCGCAGCGCTTCGCGTGGCGAAGCCGCGGTGCGAACGTCTTCGTAGCGCAGCACGAACTCGCCGAGCTTGTCGTTCCACGATGCTGCGGCTGGGAGGACCGGAAGAGCCTCCGCGCCGGCCGGCTTCGGGTACGCGTAGCACCAGAACGCCGGCTCGGGAAAGCGATCGTCGCCCGGCCAAAAGCCCACGCAGATTTCTTCGGCGTCCATCGCGTCGCGCATGATGACCTCGTTGCTCGGCGGCGTCGCCGGCCGGCCGGAATAGCGCGCGTACGCGAGATCGAACGAGCCGAAAAAGAATTGCACGAGCGTGTGCCGACGGCGGAACGGCGCGCGATGCGCCTTCAACGCCGCGTCGGCTTGCACGAGGACGTGAAAGAACCGATTCGCGGACTGCGGATCGTATGACGCGTGCGTGGTATCGGTGTCGAGCCTGATCGGATTTGGCACTTCGACCGCCATCGGCCAAAGGTGCACGTTCACGTGCATCGTCTGCAGCGCGTCCATGATTTCGCGATAGAACGTCGCCACGCTTTGCGATGGAACCAACGAAATGCAGTGGCTCGCTCCATCGCTGTCGACGATGTCGACCCGATGCTCCACGAAGTCGAAGTCGATCTGGAACGACCGATCCGCAAATGGAATTGGGCCGGTCGTCAGGCCGCGCGAAGTCACATACAGTGCGGTGTGCGCCCACTCCGGTTCGGCGGGCGATAGCGCCAGCCGGATCTTACCGACAATCTGCGCATACATGTGGAGCGTATCGCACGTCGCTCGCCATGCAGCCAGCGGCAGCTCCGGCCAATGTGCATCGTTTCCCATCGCAGCTAGCCTCCCGTGCGTATACCGCAGGAGCCTGCGCGAACGGGTGGGGCAACTCCTGGCCGTGAGCACATCCAGCAAAGGAGCCGGCCGGCGGTTCGCAAGAAAACCCTCTCTACTGTGTTGACGCGACAACGGTTTCTGCGCGGCATCGCCGCCATTCCAGTGGCGGCGGCAACTGCCTCGCGCGCTTCGGCCCGGGTGTATACGCCCGCTTTTACGGTCGACGGGACGTATAATCTCGGCCACGGGGGATCGTTGCTTTCGCTCAGCTTTGCGCCGGAGCGGGGCATTTTCCCCGTGCAATGTTTCGCGGCTCTCTTGCCGCGCTCGGCGTTCAAAGCGACGATGCTTACCGTTTCCGATCGTACGACAGCGCGTACGGCGGTTATCGACCTCGCGCGGCACCACGAAGCCAACGTCGCAATAAACGGCGGCTTCTTCGATTACTATTCCTTTGCCTCGGAAGGGCTGCTCGTCATCGACGGCAATACGGTCGCCCACATGCGCGCGGACTATTCCGGCGCAGCCGCTATCGATGCGGACGGCAGGCTTTCAATCGTTTCGGCCGACGCAGCGAAGAGCGCGCGCTTCGCAGTGCAGGGGAAGCCGAATCTCGTCGACCCGGGCGGAAAGATGGGAATGCACAGCGAGAACGGTCTTCGCGGCCGGCGCAGTTTCATCGCGCAAAGCAACGATGTCGTTATCGTTGGAGTAACCTCACCCGTTACGCTTTACCATCTCGCCGACGTATTCGTGCAATATCCGGATGCGTTCGGCTTGCAGCGCATCGATGCGGCGCTCAATCTCAGCGGCGATGCAACCAGCAGTTTTTACGCGCGCATGTCCGACGGAACCGAAGTGCTTCGCGGCGCCTCCTGGCCAAATCGCGACGTGATCGCCTTCACCGCCCGTCCTTCGGAGGACCGGATTTAGCCGGAGCTGCCGATTGCGGCGATTTTGCCGTCGGCGTCGAGGGCGAACTGCCATGTCATCGTTTTGCCCGCGGTGAACAGCACGTCGTAGCTATAAACGGTTCCGGTACCGCCCTGATTTTTGCCCAGGTACGTTATTGTTTTTATGCTGCCCAGCGGCTTGAGCTGCGCGGCCGTTTGAGCGAGCAAAGCCGGAGTTAGGGCAGAATTCACCTGCGCCGTGTATTGCGTGCGATCGATGTCGCCGTTCAGCAGTGAGTTTAGCGCGGTCCGAAAACGCTCCGTCACGCCGGCATCTTCTCCCTCCACCGGCTGGTTCAGGCTCGGGAACAACGCCGTAAAGGCGAAGCGTACTGCAGACGGAGTTGCGAAGTCAAACGCATCGCTCATGACGACGACGGCTGCATCGCTGGCCGGGAATGTTGCATTTTCGGTTTCGAATCCCGGCACGCCGCCGTGATGGCCAACGAGCGCGATGCCGCGCCACGTTTGCATTTCGAGTCCGAGCCCTTGATCGCCGACGGCGGATTCGGTGTTAATCCGTTGCGATTGCATGAGCGCGAACGTTGCCGGCGAGACGAGTCGGCCGGCCAGCAAAGCAATATCGAAGCGCGCGACATCAGCGGCAGTCGAAACGATGTCACCATCGGCGAAGAGCCAGGACGAGTCGAATGGCGCGGCAACCGGGCCCGGGCCGCTCATGTATCCGACGGCCATGGGAACGGCCGGAGCGGGATTACCGAACGTCGTATCATGCATGTCGGCCGGGTCGAAAATGTGCGTCCGCTCGTACGCGGCGAGGCTTTGACCGCTCACGTGTTCGACGATCAAACCGAGCACGACGTAGCCGGTGTTGCTGTAGGTATACCGCGTGCCGGGATTTGACGTGAGCGGATGCGAACCCGCAAGCTTCAAAATCTGCTCGGGAGTCGTGGGTTTGGTGACGGCGCCGCTGTTAAAGGCTGCGTCACCGTAGTTCCACAGGCCCGACGTATGCTGCAGAAGTTCGCGGACGGTAATTTGGTTCGCGTACGGCGCGGTTGGAAGATACACTGCTACCGTCGCGTTCAAATCGATTCGACGGTGCTCTTCCAGCTGCATGATGGACACGGCGGTAAACATCTTTGTGATCGACGCGATGTGAAACCGCGTATGC
>JALYTZ010000010.1 GCA_030854025.1 Vulcanimicrobiota bacterium | reverse complement strand
CCTGTAGGGATTAGGCGCGACGCTCTGCAATCCGGAGCACTCCACCGCTTCGGCGCCGTCTTCGTAGACTGTCGTTATTGCGTGTGAATTGCAAGTACGTTAGCGAAGATACACGCGCTGATAGGAGAATCTGCGTTGAACGCTCGGCCGACCGGAATGAAGAAGAACCTGACGCACATCTGTGCCTTCGCGACCGTTGCGCTCGCAGTTGCTGCGAGCAGTGCGCCCGCTTTGGCGTGGGGTGCGAAGGGACACTACATCGTCAATCATTTGGCAGCCGTGTCGCTTCCGCGCACGCTGCCCACGTTTATGCGGACGGCGCCGGCAATCGACGAGATTGCCAATCTGGGCGTCGAGCTGGACCTCCTCAAGGGTTCCGGAAGGTCGTGGGATGCGTCAAATGATCCCGGACACTACGTGGACCTCGGTGACGACAATACGATTGACGGTCTGCCGCTAAGCGCATTGCCGGCCACGCGTGAAGCGTATAACGCGGCGTTGGAAACGCGTGGCTCAAATCAGTATAAGACGGGATATTTGCCGTATTCGATCCTCGAAGGCTGGCAGCAGCTGCGCATGGACCTTGCGTATTGGCGGGTCGATGCGTACGAGGCGAGCCATGCTCCGACCGTAGGCATACGCGTCAAAGCTGCCGATCGACGACGCATCGACGAAGCGCTCGTGCTGCGCGATGCCGGCGTGTGGGGACACTTTGTCGCCGATGCCTCGCAGCCGCTTCACATCAGCGTTCACTTCAACGGTTGGGGCAAGTATCCGAATCCGAACGGCTATACGCAGTCGAAACACGTGCACGATCTTTTTGAAACCGTCGCCGTCAACCGATTCATTTCCGAAGCGCAAGTCGCGAAGCTGATGAAACCCGTGAATGCGCCGTCGTACACGCGGCTCGTCAGCGGGCCGGTTGCGATGACCTCGATTGCTCGCTATCTCACGGGTTCTAACGCAGCGGTGCCCGAGCTATACCAAGTCGACAAGTCAGGTGGATATACCAGCGGCAGCCCGCAGGCGCATTCGTTCATTGCAGGGCGGCTCGCGTACGGTGCGAGTGAATTACGCGATCTCATCCTCTGGGCTTGGGAAGACAGCATCAACGAAACGATCGGCGACGACGCGCCGCAACGCGTTCGCGACATCGTCAGCGGCGCCGTAAAGTATCGCGGAAAGTACTAGTGGCCTAAGGCCGCGCCTGCTATTCGGACGATACCGTCCCCCGTCAGCGAGCCGACGCGTGCGGCCTGACTAACACCAGCGTCTCGCACTGCCTGAAGGGCGGCGTCGGCGACGGAGGCGTCGACCGCTGCCAATAAGCCCCCGGACGTTTGCGCGTCGCAAAGCAGGAGTTGCAGCTCCGGGGAAACGGACGCATCGAAGCGGACGCCTCGCTCCAAGGCGTTACGATGATTAGCGCGCGAGCCGCCCGGTACGTTTCCGTTGCGCGCGCAGTCGAGCGCGCCGGCAAGCAACGGAACGGCACTTGCATCGATTTGCGCGCCGAGTGCTGCGCCGGCCATTTCTAGAATATGTCCGATCATGCCGAATCCGGTAACGTCGGTAGCGGCATGCACGTCGAATTGCAGCAATGCTTCGGCGGCGGCGCGATTAAGCTCGCTCATGGATGCCGTTGCCTCGTGCATTGCGGCTTCGTCAATGGCGTCACTGCGGCGCGCGGTCGTCAACACGCCCGTGCCGAGCGGTTTGGTAAGGATGAGCGCATCGCCGGCGCGGCCCGTGTCGTTGCGCCAAAAACGATCGGGATGCACGACGCCGGTTACGCACAAGCCGTACTTCGGCTCGTCGTCCTTAATCGTATGTCCGCCGATTACGGCGATGCCCGCCTCGGCGGCTTTTTCGGCGCCGCCTGCGAGAATGTCGTGAATGATCGCCGGCGCCATCGTTTCAGGAAACGCCGCGATCGCCAGCGCAGAGATCGGACGCGCACCCATCGCGTACACGTCGGACAGCGCATTGGCTGCAGCGATCCGCCCATATGCGCGCGGATCGTCGACGATCGGCGTGAAGAAGTCGAGCGTCTGCACCAGCGCCAGCGTGTCGCTCAGGCGATAGACGCCGGCGTCGTCGGCACTCGACGTGCCGACGAGCACGTTCGGATCGGTGATCGGCGGAAGACCGCGCAGCACGTGCGCGAGGACGCTCGCGTCCATTTTGGAAGCTCAACCGGCGCATGACGAAAGATGGGTGAGGCGAGTTAGGTCTTCTTTCGTCATTGCGTGTCCCTTAGAGATGAATGGCGGATGCAATTAAGCCGGCAACGATGCCGACGGCAACCACGATCCCGAACGTCGCCCAGAGTACGCGAGCCGGAAAAACTTTGCGCACGATCACGAGCGTCGGCAGACTGATGGCCGGCAGCGTGATCATTAGCGCCACTGCGGCCGCAATTCCCATTCCGCTGCCGAGCAGCGTTTGCACGATTGGAATTTCGGCTGCCGTTGGAATGACGAACGCCGTACCGACGAGCGCCACCAAAGCGGTTCCGCCGAGCCCGTGCGTACCTTGGACGACCGCCGGGGAAAAGAGCCATGCTCGGATGGCGCCAAGCAGCAGCACGACGAGAATGTAGCCGGGAAGAATCGCGACCAGCTCGTTGAGTAACTCGCGAAACCAGGCGACGACGAGCGTCGCGGCGCTGCGATTCGAACGTTCGATTGGGGCCAGTTCGAAGTCGGCATCGCTCGTTGGGGTGGGTGACTCCGGCGCAATGCGGTATGCGACGGCGACCGCAATTGCGATGAGTGCAACGCCCGCCACCGCGCGTATGACCGCAAACTGCCAGCCGAGAACGAAAATCATGAAGATGAGCGTTGCCGGATTCAAGACCGGATTGCCCAGAAGAAACGCCAGCGCGCCGCCGATGCTTGCGTGCTGTCTGCGAAGGCCCACTACCAGTGGACCGGCGCAGCATGTTCACATCATGCCGCCGAGCGAAAGTGCACCCGCGACCGCAGCGCTGCGCGCATTGGGAGCGCCGATCAGTCGATGCAGCCAGCGCCGCGGGACGAATACTTGCACCGTAGCTCCGAGGATGAGTGCGAGCACGAGCGCTTCCCAGACCGCTTTGAAGTATGCGAGACCGTAAGCAATCGCTGAGGGCAAACCGACGGCGGGCGGCGTCGCCGACTTACCGCTGACAATCGAAGCGCCGATTGCATGCGCGTGGGCGGCCAAATGCGCCTTATTCCAGTATGGCATCCATTTGACGAAAAACAGTCCGATGACGGCGAGCGCCGCAAAAAGCAGCAAACCGCCGACCAGCTGCATGCGCGACGCGCGCGAAACCCCCGACGACTTGAGCGAAATATCCGACACAGGCAGCCCTCCTAACGCTTACAGGTGCGCAAACCACTAAAAACGTCGCGCCGTTGCGGCCGGTAGAAATTTCGCCAACGGGTGCTGACGAGGCGCTCGCGCGTACTCCATGCTCCGCCGCGAAGCACCGCATGCGTGCCGAACCACGGCTCGGAATACTCTTTATACGGGTCGGCCGAGAAGCCGGGATACGGCTCGAACGTCGACGATGTCCACTCCCAGACGTTCCCGAGCATCTGACGGCATCCAAAGCGGCTGTCGGACTGCGGGAATGCATCCACCGCACACGGGCCGCCGAGCGTCCCGTCCAGATTGCCGGTGCCGGCGCCTTGCGCAGCGACTTCCCACTCCTGCTCGGTGGGCAGCCGACGCTGAGCCCACGCGCAGTAGGCTTCGGCTTCGAAGCGGTTGACGTTCGTCACCGGTTCGCGTTCCGCGAGCGTGCACCAGCGATCGAAATGACGGCGTTGCCAATGACCATCGTGCAGGCGCCAGTAGAGCGGAGCATCCGCACCGGCGGCAACGCGCCATTGCCGGCCTTGCGCGCTCCAAAGGCGTTCGTCGGAATAGCCGCCGGCGTGCACGAAACCCGCGAATTGCGCGTTCGTGACCGGCGTACGCGCAATTTCGAACGCCTCGATGTCGACCTCGTGCGCCCACTTTTCATTGTCGAACACAAACGCGTTGCCGCGAGCGGAGCCGATCGTGTAACGGCCGGCCGGGACGCGCGCGTCGCCCTCGACGACTTCGGTTTGAGCGGCCGGCGATGCGATGATCGACGGCAAGGGTGGAAAGGGATATTCGAGCGTCTGACGCGCGTACAACATCGCTTCGGCGTGCATGTCTTCGTGATGCAGTGCGAGCCGGTAAAAATACGCATCGCCATCGCGCGGATCGCGCGCGACCGCTTCCAGCGATGCAGTTAATTGCGCATTCAGGAAAGCGAGCGTCTGCGCGCGGCTCGGCAGCGTAAGCGACCAACGCGAATCGTGCGCCACCGCCGCCGAATCGTACAGCGCATCCGAGCGTTCCACGATCGGCTGCCGTCCGCGTACGTGGCGAAGCGTCCAGAATTCGGCAAAGAAGGCCACGTGGCCGGCTTCCCACAAAAACGGATTCAAGATGTCCAGCAACGGCACGCGCAATTGATCGTCGCGCAAATCCGCCAGCAGCGCGAGCGTTCGGGTTCGTGCCTCCAACAACTCGGTTTCGATGCCGGCGGCGCCGGCGGCAGCAGTGGTCAAATCAGCGTCCTCCCATGCGCATCAGCATAGTTTCGCCTGCACCGCAGGGCTCCTCGCTCGGTAACGCCGTGACGGCCGACCGCTATGCAGAACTCTTTAGCGATCTCGGCTTCCACGCGCGCGTCGTGCCGGCTTATGTGGACGAAGATCGGCCCGACGTGCTCGTTGCGCTGCACGCCCGCAAGAGCGCGGAAAGCGTTTTAGCTTTTAGCCGCGCGCATCCGCAGCGTCGCAGTATCGTCGTGCTGACGGGCACCGACATTTATCGCGACATCGAACGGAGCGCGCGTGCACGAGAGGCGCTCGCACAAACGCATGCAATCGTGGCGCTGCAGCCGTGTGCGCTCGACCGGCTCGATCCCGAATTGCGAAGCAAAGCCGTGACGATCGAACAGTCGGCGCCAACGGTACCGCACGCGCGTTCGGTTAACGCAGCGCTCTCCGTGTGCGTGCTCGGGCACCTACGGTACGAGAAGGACCCGCTGCGCGCCGCGTACGCGCTGGAACGCATCCGCGCGGACGAAGCGACCGTTTGCGTCCATCAGGCCGGAGGCGTGTTACAGCCGTACTTGGGCGAAGCGGCGCAGCGCATTGCGCGCCGAGACGCGCGCTATCGATACGCCGGAGAGCTTTCGCGAACCGATGCCCAAGCGCTTCTCGCTAGCAGTGACGTGATGGTCATCTCATCGCGCATGGAAGGCGGTGCAAACGTCGTCAGTACGGCAATTGCGTGCGGTACGCCGATTCTTGCCTCGCGCATTGACGGAAACGTCGGTCTGCTCGGTGCGGACTATCCCGGATACTTTCCGGTTACCGATACGAAGGCGCTCGCGCGGTTGCTGGTCCGGTGCGATCGCGACAGGGCATTTCTGCGCGAGTTGCACGCGTGGTGCGATCGGATTCGTTCGTTGGTTGAACCGCGGCGGGAACGCGACTTGTGGGCCGAACTCATCGAGCGGATGCGTTAACGTTTGCGCTCCGGTCGTCGTGACGCCGTGCTGACTGTTTGTAGTGAGCGCGTCACGTATTGCGGCCGTAAAAAGTTGTGGCTGCATGAAGCGCACTTCGAACTTGCGTGTCCTGAAAATTGCCATTGCCGCGTCGGTTGCGGTGCATCTGCTGTTCGTGCCGTTCATTCGGATGAAACCGGTTTCTGCAAACGAGCAGCAGCCAAAGGCGATCACGGTCGTTACGGTCCGAATTCCAAAGCCGAAGCCGACTCTCAAACCAACGCCGCCGCCCAAACGTCAGCCGCCCAGAAAAATGCATCGGCCCGTCGTGGCCATCCACACGGTCGTGCTGCCGCGCCGTTCTGCGGAACATTCGACTACGGCCCGCAACGACCGTGCGAGGCCGCCGGCAGGGCCGCTAACGGCAGGAGACGACTCAGGCAATCCGGGCGTCGACATCGCGGGAACGAACGCGCCCACGACGCTGCCCGCCTCGCCGACCGCGTCACCGAAACCATCTTGCACGGCACCGGACGTTGAGGCAAAAACGCTCGTACCGGTTGCGCCCGACGAGCCGCAAGCCGCCTCCGATCAAGGTTTGACCGGCAGCGTGCAGATTGAGGTGCTCTTAGGCACGAGTGGACTGGTGCGCGACGCATCGGTCTATCGCTCGAGCGGCTCGCCGTTGCTCGACCAAGCGGCACTGCGCGCCGCACGCGCTTCAACCTACGCGCCGGAGCAGCGAGATTGTCACGCGATCCCAGGCGCATATCTTTTTACGGCCGAATTCAGTCAGTAGAAACGCTGTGCACTTCCGAAAACGCGACAAGGGGCGAAGCCCCGGGCGTTGAACCAACGGCGGTCCCCCGTTCGTGCGGCGGACGCAGGGATGCGCCAAGGTAGCTCAGTCGGTAGAGCACGCGCCTGAAAAGTGCGGTGTCGCCGGTTCGATTCCGGCCCTTGGCACACCGACAAAAGCCCGCCCGATCTCATCGGCGGGTTTTTTGGTTTACGGCGCGCGAATCAGCGAGGCGAGCGCAGCGTTTCGAGTTC
>JALYTZ010000009.1 GCA_030854025.1 Vulcanimicrobiota bacterium | reverse complement strand
TCCATGGACTTGCTGCGTTCGATGTTGCGCGCGCCGATCGCGTCGAGAAAACCGCCTATTTCAACCAATCGCTCGCGCGTTACGCGAAAGGCAATGCGCGTGAGCGTCGGTCCGCGATGCGCATCCTCGATGAAGCCGATGAAGAAATCCGCGCGGCCGGATACGTGCGTTTCGTGAAACTCGATCGCGTTGTACGTTCCGTCGGGCGCCGCGTCGTGCCAGTCGCCGGATTCGTCGACGAATGCATACGTTTTATGCGGCAGGCCAAGCTCGGGCATGAGACGATCGTAGAACGCTGCGACGGCTCGCAACGAGTGAACGCGCGTATCGACGTGGTCGAAACCCTCGAAGCGCTGCATTCGTCGTCCGTTTACGGCTTGATCGCGACGGCTTTTACGGCTTCGGCCGCTGCGGATTCGAACTTCTTGAAATTCTCGGCGAAGAGACCGGCGAGTTTCTTCGCTTGTGCGTCGTAGGCGGCGGGGTCGGACCACATACCGCGCGGCGCAAGTACCTCGTCGGGCACTCCCGGAACGCTAACCGGAATGCGCAGCCCAAAAAACGGCTCGTCGACCAGATCGACGCCGGCCAGCGATCCGTCGATCGCGGCATTGACCATTGCGCGGGTGTGCGCGATCGACATGCGCTTGCCCACGCCGTACGGCCCGCCGGTCCATCCGGTGTTCACCAGCCAGCACGTGACCTCGTGCTCGTCGATTTTTCGACCCAGCAGTTTGGAGTAGACGGTTGGGTGGTGCACCATGAACGGCGCCCCGAAACAGGTTGAAAAAGTTGCGGTCGGCTCGGTGACGCCGCGCTCGGTGCCCGCGACTTTGGCGGTGTAGCCCGATAGAAAGTGGTACATCGCCTGCTCTTTGCTGAGCCTGCTGATCGGCGGCAGCACCCCGAACGCGTCCGCCGTGAGCATGATAATCGTGCTCGGGTGGCCGCCTTTGCTGCCTGTAACGATATTTGGAATGTAATCGATCGGATATGCGGCGCGCGTATTTTCCGTTCGCGCTTCGGACTGCAGGTCGAGAGCGCGCGTGGCTTCGTCGTAGACCACGTTTTCGAGCACGGTTCCGAACCGGTGGGACGCGCTCCAGATCTCCGGTTCCGAACGTTGCGAGAGTCGAATGACTTTCGCGTAGCAGCCGCCCTCGAAATTGAAAACACCGTCGGCGGACCAGCCGTGTTCGTCGTCACCGATAAGCGGACGATGCGCGTCCGCGGAGAGCGTTGTTTTACCGGTACCGGAGAGACCGAAGAAAATCGCAACGTCGCCGTCGACGGCACCAACGTTCGCGGAACAGTGCATCGGAAGCGCGTCGCGCAGCGGAAGAAGGTAGTTCATAATCGTGAACACCGACTTCTTGATTTCGCCGGCGTACCGCGTGCCCCCGATAAGGATGACGCGTTTGGCGAAGTTTACGAGGATGAATGTCGATGAATTCGTACCATCGCGTTGCGGATCGGCTTGAAAAAGCGCGGCGTCAACAAGCGTGAATTCCGGAACGAAATCGGGATTGACGCGTTCGGGCACGATGAACAGGTTGCGAGCGAACAAGTTGTGCCAGGCGAATTCGGTGACGATGCGCACCGGAAGCCGGAAGCGCTCGTCGGCGCCGACGTAGCAGTCGAGCGAGTACACTTCGCGTTCCGAAAGATAGGCGTCGACGCGATTCCACAAGCCATCGAACTTCGCCGCGTCAATGGCTCGGTTCGTCTCGCCCCAGTCGATATGCGCTTCACTGGAAGGCTCGCGAACGAAGAACTTGTCTTTCGGCGAACGCCCCGTATGCGGACGCGTGTCGACGATAAGCTGCCCGTCGTTTCCGAGCATACCTTCGCCGCGCCGCAGCGCGTGTTCGATCAGTTGCGCGGTCGAAAGATTCTCGTGCACGAGCGTCGCATTGAGCTGTCCTGGAACGGTGAGTATGGCGCGGCTCCCGATAGTAAAGCAGTAAAGTCATTCCTTAGTTGCGTCGCGCAAACGTGCCTGCAGGCCCGCGCGGCCACTGGTCCTAATGGCTAGGTCCATGCGGAACTCCCCACGTTTTTTAGCCGTTACAGCGGCTTTTGTCCTTGCGTTGAACGGGTCGGCCACGGCTGAAATTCCGTTTCATTTCGGCTTCTACCAGGCCGGCCGGTTCGACGGCATTACCGACGTGCCGGGAGTTACCGTCGCGCACCTCACCAAAATCCAAGGCAGCAGCATACGGACCGGCGCAACGGCAATTCTGCCCGACGCCGACCCGTGGGATCGAAAGGTTTCGGCGGCGGCGCTCGCGTTTAACGGCAACGGCGAAATGACCGGCACGCATTGGATCGACGAGTCGGGATATCTCGAAGAACCGATCGTTCTTACCGACACGCTCGACGTCGGACGCGCCGACGACGGGGTCGTGAGCTGGACGATCGCGCGGCATCCGCAGGTAGGGCGAACCGACGACGTTCCGCTTCCCGTCGTCGCGGAGTGCGACGATCAGCTGCTCAACGACATCCAAGGGCGGTACGTTTCTCCAGACGACGTCGTCTCTCTGCTCGATAGCGCTAAGGCCGGACAATTTGCGCGCGGAAGCGTCGGCGCCGGAACGGGCATGAAAGCGTTCGGGTTCAAAGCGGGTATCGGATCCGCATCACGCGTGCTTCCGAAATCGCTCGGCGGATACACGGTCGGCGTACTCGTGAACGACAATACCGGTTCGACTCGCCGGCAGCTTACGATCGACGGCGTGCACGTCGGCGAGCGTCTGCGCAACGAATACAAGATGGTATTCCCGAAACACATCTCGCTCCATGGGCGCATGGCCTCGGGCAGCATCGTCATCATCGTTGCGACGAATGCACCGCTCGATTCGCGACAACTTCGGGCAGTCACATTGCGCGCCGGTTTGGGAATGGCTCGCACCGGACTAACGTCCGACGTCGGGAGCGGCGATCTGTTTTTAGCGTTTTCAACGTCGCGTATTTTCGCGCGCACCGGCAATTTTGAAATTCAGCCGCCCTCGGTTGTCGCGACCGAAAATGCCGACGTTCTGAACGCTCTATATTCGGCAACTGCCGAAGCGACCGAAGGCGCAATTTACGATGCGCTGTTCAACGCGAAAACTATGACCGGTAACCACGGCGTCACGGTGTACGGATTGCCCGTCACGCGGGTGCTCTCGATGCTTCATGCCGCCGGCGTGAAATAAAATCTGCGGAAAAGGAACCAGTTATGCGCGTAAAACTCGGCGTCGTCGGCCACTTCAGCCTTGCGGTCAAGGATCCGGAGAGAAGCGCCGCTTGGTGGCGCAAGAGCTTCGACCTTGAAGAAAGTTTTCGTTTCGATAACGGAATTGCGCTAAGCAACGACGCGATCACGATTGCGTTTTTTAAAGGCGCGCCGCATCCGAGCACGATCGAGCATATGTCGTTTCACCTCAAAGATCGCGCCGCCTTAGACGCCGCGCTCGAAGTGTTGCGTCAGCACGGCGTGGACATGGAAGACCCTGGTGACGAAATCGGACCCGAGGGTCCGGGTTCACCGAATATGGGCTTGTGGTTCCACGATCCCGACGGCTACCGTTGGGAACTTTCGGTGCAAGGTTAAGCGCGCAGCGCGGCGATCGCGACGGCCGCGGCTCGCCACGGTGACGGATGCGTTTCGAAAGCGCAGAGTCGTTGTCCGACATCCGCTTGTGCGCGG
>JALYTZ010000005.1 GCA_030854025.1 Vulcanimicrobiota bacterium | reverse complement strand
ACCCTGGAGCAATTGAGAGCAGTCCGCCGACCGCCGGCAGCTGTGCGGCGATCGCGCCCACGACGCCGCACAGCGCAACCGCGTCGGAATACGCGGAGCCCGGACGGCTGCCTGGAAACAGGCCGATCGCGGGCGAGAAACCGGCTGCGGTACGATCCATCGCGGCGCCGTCCTCGCCCGAGTCGAGATCTGCAATCACGTTACCGGGCGCTTGCGCGGGCACGCCGCGCTCTCGAAGGCGCTGCGCGGTCGCCGGGTCGCGCGTGAGCACGACGTTTGCGCGTCGCAGCACCCGCTCTTCGAGCGGCCCGTACGGTGCGACGTGCACGCTTTTCGCCGTTCCCAAATAGACGGTTTTGGCACGTGCTTGCAGTGCCATCAGCAGCGCGAATACGTCGCCGACTGCGACGACCGCATCGTACGATCCACGCACCGAACGCAAGAAGCGAAGCTGCGCGAGGGTGTGGCCGATGAGCCCGGCGCCGATGTCGCGCGCGATGTTCCGCACGTTTCCCATCGCGATCAATCCGCCGCTCGGCATCGCGCGTCGCGGCCCGACGTCGTGCATGACGGAAGGGTGCCCGAATGCTCCGACGAGAGCGAGATGGTCGGACCGCACCGGCACGATCTGCGCTAGGGCAGCCGCAATGCGCGCGGATATCGCTTCTTCGCCGTGACCGTTGCTCACGAACAGCACGCGCATCACGCCGATTCGAGCAGCGGCACGAGTTCGAACGCGTCTATTGCGAACCGCCGCGATTGCGCATCGTACGCCAGTTCCGTGCGCGAGACGAATCGACCGTAGGGGCCCGCGTGCACGATCGGCACGGGTCCGACGTATTCGGGCGTGCGCAGCGTGTCGTGCGTGTGTCCGCCGAGAATCAGGTCGATGCGCGGAACCGCTGACGCGAGCTTTCGATCCAGTGGCAACCCGACGTGCGAAAGCACCAGCAGCAGCTCGCCCTCCGGCACGTTTTCCGCGTACGCGGCGACCGCATCGGGCGGCAGCAGGAAACGCCATCCAAAAACGCGTTCCCACGCGCTGCCGACCGGATACTGCATGATGAGCAGGCCGAGTACGTGGATGCGCACGGTGCGTCCGGATGCATCGGGAGTTTCGAGTACGAGCGATCGCGCGAACGGAAGCGTGCGCCCTTTCGTATCGAGCAGGTTCGTGCATACGAGTGGGTGACGCATCGTTCGCGCACGGGCGCGCAGCAGTGGGAACAGGTAGTGAAATTCACGATTCCCGATCGCTTGCGCGTCGTAGCCGGCGGCATCGATTTCCGCCACGATCGGCTCGTTGCGGTGGTACACCGTTTGACTGCCGCGCAGGCTGTCGCCGCAATCGAACAGCAGCCCCGGATGCTGCGCGCGCAGTGCGCTCAAGCGGGCGGAAAATCCGCGGTGGTCGTGCAGATCTGACGTGTGATAGATGCGTATCATGCGCGGCCGGCCGCCAGGGCAACGGCGAATGCGGCGCATCGATCGAGCGCGTCGGCCGGCCCGAGCGTTGCGCGCAGCGTTTGCAATTCGCGGTACTGGACCGCAGGATCGCGCAGAACCTCGTCCATCGCTTGCGCAAGGTTTGCCGGGGTAGCAGCGTCCTGGAGCAATTCGGGCACGACTTCCCGTTCGAGCACCAAATTCGGCAGCGTTACGAACCGACCGCGATACACGCGTCGCGCGTGCTTGGCGAGTTTGGGCGTAATGATGTACAGCGCTATCGACGGCACGCCCGAAAGCGCCGTCTCCAGCACCGCGGTTCCCGACGCGACCCACGCGGCGTCCGCGCCCCCGATCGCGGCGGCAGCTCCGCGCACGACCGTTACGCCGGATACGTTCCGGCGGGCGATCTCGCGGGCGAGAGAGCGCGCGGCGCGCGCATCGGCGGCCCCGATGACGGCAGAGAGATTCGGGCGTCGCATCCGCAGCACGCGCAACGCTTCAAACAATGCGGGAACGTGAAAGCGCAGTTCGCCGCCGCGGCTGCCGGGCAACAGCGCGATCGTGCCGCCGGTCGACGGCGGCGCGGGTTTAGGCGCGCGCATCACATACAAGCCGACCAGCGGATGACCGAAAAATTCGATCGGCAATCCGAGCGAACGATAGAAGTCGCGCTGGTGACGGAAGGCGGTCAGCGGTACCATGACACGCGCGACGTCGCGCGCCGCTTTCGGTTTGTCAAGCCAGGTGGCGGGTGGAAAAACGTCGAGAATTCGCCCGCGGTATCCGATCCTGCGCAGCGTTTTAGCCAAGCGCACGTTAAAGGCGCCGAAGTCGACCAGCACGACGAGGTCGGGCTTCGTTCGCGCGACGTGCACCGCCGTAACGTACATCGTCGCGAGCAGCTTGGGAATGCGCGGAATCGCTGCCAGCGGTCCCATGCTGGCCCAGCCGGTGTGGTCGCGCCACAAGCGGAAACCGGCGTCGCGCATGCGCGCGGCGCCGATTCCTTCAAACGTTGCCTGCGGATCGATGCGCGCGATTGCCTGCGCGAGCAGCGTCGCGCTCAGCTCTCCCGACGCTTCACCGCTCGAAAAGAAATATCGCATCGCGAAGCGTTACTTCAGCACTCCGAGTTGCGACTGCGCTTCCAAAAAGGCGATGATTTGACGGCCGGGTTCGGTCGAAACTTCCGACTGCATGGCGTCGACCGCCTGCGAAACGTTCATTTTCGGACTGTACAGCGTTTTGTAGAATTTCTTTATTTCCGCGCGCTCTTCGATGCTGAATCCCGCGCGCCGCAATCCTACGCTGTTGAGCCCGTGCGGCTCGATCGGGTTCCCGTCGACCAAAAAGAATGGCGGAACGTCGCGATTGACTTTACTGGCGCCGCCCACCATGGCGTAGCGGCCGACGCGTGAAAACTGATGCAGCCCGGCCATGCCTCCGATCGTCGCGTTGTCGTCGATCTCGCAGTGCCCGGCAAGCTGCGCCAGATTGCTCATGGTTACGCCGTTGCCGACCAGGCAGTTGTGAGCGACGTGCACGTACGCGAGCAGCATACAGTCGCTGCCGACCGACGTGACCGCACCCTCGCCGGTCGCGCGCTGGATGCTCACGTATTCGCGCACGATCGTGCGGTCGCCGATTTTCGTGCGCGCGGTCTCACCTTGATATTTACGATCCTGCGAAGAAGCGCCTATCGTCGCGAACGGATAGATTTGGCAGCCTTCGCCGATCGACGTCCAGCCGTTGACGACGGCGTGCGCCTGCAGTACCGTTCCCGTCCCGATCGAAACGTGTTCGCCGACAACGCAGTACGGTCCGATTTCAACGCCCCGCGCGATTTCGGCGTTGGGATGGACGATGGCAGTCGGATGGATCATTCAGATCCGCTACGCATGCAAAACCGTCGCATCGTATCCGAACAGACGCGGATCGGATGCGATCGAGAACATCAGCTCGGTCGAACAGACCAATTGATCGTCCACGCGGCCCTCCGCGTGAACCCAGCCGATGTTGCGCTTGTGTTTGAGGAGCCGGACTTCCATCATGAATCGGTCGCCGGGAACGACTGGCCGTCGAAATTTGGCGCTGGTGATTCCGGCCAAATACGGAGTTTTGCGCGAGAACTCGCCGGGCTCGAGCACGACGCAGCCGCCCAATTGCGCGAGCGCCTCGATCATGTACACGCCCGGCAGCAGCGGATTTCCCGGGAAGTGCCCGGTAAAGACCGGCTCGTTGTTCGTGACGTTCTTGAAGCCGACTGCGCGCACGCCCGGTTCCAATTCAAC
>JALYTZ010000284.1 GCA_030854025.1 Vulcanimicrobiota bacterium | reverse complement strand
GCTGTATCCCGTGTTCGGCGCATCGATGAACACCATGTCGGTTTTGTCGAGCAGACTGTAATCGTTGTTCCCAAGCGTGAACGGTGCCGGTCCCGTCGGTGCGCCGTTGGTCGTGCGTACGCGCACGGGGCTGAATGAGGCCATGTGTAGCCAGACGGTCGAGCTTCCGGGGCCGCCATTGTAGAAAAACGTAACCGGACGTTTGTTGACGCTCGCGCCGTCTTTCGTGTACGCCACGTAGAACATTCGCGCGGTGATTTGCTCTTTGTCGTTGCGCAGCGTGATGGTTCCGGCACGCGCGGTGTACGGAATGGATTGTCCGGCGACACGCGCCACATGATGGGTCACCGCTGCGGGGGTTGCGGGCGGAATGACCGGCTTTTTCTTGTGCGCGGGCGTTGCGGCAACGAGGGTAATGGCTGCTGCCAGTGCCAGGAGTTTTTGTCCGTTCTTCATGTTCGTCACTCTCCTAGCGGGCCAGCGCGCTGTCGTACCAGCGGTCGAGATCTTGTTTCATTTGCGCGAGCGCGGGCTCGCTCAGGTAGATCATGTGTCCGGATTGATAAAAGCCGAACGTGATGTTCTTCTGCAGCGACGGCGCGAGGTTCAAGTGCTTGAGCGTATACACCGTGGCGAAATAAGGCGTCGCGAAATCGTAGTAGCCGTTTGCCGAAAACACGTGCAGCTTTGGGTTCTGCGTCATCGCGTCTGCGAGGTCGGGAGCGACGTTAGTGGGCTCGCGGCGATCGTGCGTGAAATCCCACGAATCGCCGTTCGCGTAAATAATGCCGTAGATGTTAGCGCGATATTGCAGCGACGGTGTGTATTTTAGATCGGAGCGCAGATACTCGTTGACCGCCGTCGTATATGGCGCGTCGATCGACGAGTCGGTCGGGTCCCAGTTGGGACTGTCCGCCGCCCGATCGGTCGTGTGCGTCTGATACCGGCCGTCGAGCCGGCCAACAACGATGCCTTGCGATCGCAGCAGCTCTTGTTCGAAGCGCGCGTAGGGAACGCGCAGGTTCGAGTTGCGAACGTACTGCTCCGGCAGTCCAAGATAGGCGCTGAGTTTGCGCACGATTTGGTTGCGACTGGCGGCGTCCAGCCGATCGCCGCGTTCCAGCGCGCTCAAGTATTCGCCCATTGCGAACTGCTGCACGCCGTCCAGGTACGCGCTCAAGTCCGCCGGCTTGTTGCGAATTTTATTGTGATACCAGGCCGTTGCGGCTTCGGTTGGCAGGTAGAGGACGTACGGCCAGTCACCGCCCCCGATCGGGTCGCCGTTTCCGTAGTCCAGGCCAAAGTTCAAGATTGAAGACTGCAAGATCACGCCGTTAAGTGCGATGCCGTGATTGAGCAGCGAGTCGGCGAGCGCGGCGGAGCGCGTCGTTCCGTAACTTTCGCCATAAATGAACTTGGGTGAATTCCAGCGATTGAATTTCGTGATGTAGCGCTGGATGAATTGATCGAACGCGGCAACGTCTTGATCGACGCCGAAGAACATTTTCGGCGTTCCTGAACCGACGATGCGTCCGAAGCCGCTGTCGGGCATGTCGATGAAGACGAGATCGCTTTTGTCGATGAGGCTGTACTGGTTATCGAGGATGTTGTACGGCGGCGGTCCCGACGGCTTGCCGTCGGCCGCGATTACGCGCACCGGCCCGAACGAGCCCATCCGCAGCCACATCGACGAACTTCCCGGACCGCCGTTATAGATGAACGTCACCGGTCGCGCCGTTGCATCCATGCCGTCGACGGTGTACGCCGTGTAGAACACGTTCGCGGTCGGCCGATCTTTTTCGTCGCGCAGCGTGATCGTGCCGGCGCGCGCGGTATACGCCATCGGGCGGCCGTCAACCGTCACCGAATGCTGCGTCACCGCATCGGGCGTTTCGCCCGATGCGGCCGGCTCCGGGGTCGCGGTAGCCGAAGGCTTCGGCGCTTGAGTCTTAGCGGCGGCTCGCGCGGCCGGAGACGGTACGATCGTTGCCGCAAGCGCGGCGAGGAAGACGATGGCAAGGAGCTGTTTCACGCGGATGGTTCTCCAGTCGAAGATGCCGCTTGGGTTGCGGCTTTGAATGCGGCTTCGAGCGCGTGCTGCGCGGGCTCACCGTTCGAATCGAGGGTTGTTTCGAG
This sequence comes from Vulcanimicrobiota bacterium, assembly GCA_030854025.1. Taxonomy (GTDB): domain Bacteria; phylum Vulcanimicrobiota; class Vulcanimicrobiia; order Vulcanimicrobiales; family Vulcanimicrobiaceae; genus JALYTZ01. Next base: position 4,350 of record JALYTZ010000284.1, on the reverse strand, counting down.
CGTCGGAAGCGTTGTCGACGAGTAGCCCGACACATCGTAGAGCAGCGAGCGCTGCCATTTGGTCGTCGCCGAATCGTAGAACGCACGTTCCGCGGCGCGCAGTTTTGCAAGCTCCGACGCCGCCGCGGTCTCGTCGCCGCGCGCTACGTCGGCGTCGGCGCGCGCATCCAGCGCTTTAGCCGCGACAACGAAGTCGTTGGCCGCGAGCTCGAGCGTGCTTGCGACGGTTGCGCGGCGCGCCGTTTCACCTTTTTCGCCGGCGAACTGCGTGATGCGTGCAGCCAGCGTTTGCGCGAGATCGGTGAGGCGCAGATCCGGATACGAGGCGTCTGCCAAACGCAAGACGACCATCGAGCTATATCGCGCCGCAGCCGCGGCTCGACGCATTCCCGGATCGAAAATGCGCAGCGAAGCGACATCGTCGTACGCGGAATGATACGAACCGAACGGTCCGCCGTATCCCGCGCCCGCGCCCGGTAAGTTTTCATGGTAGACGAACGGCTCGTGATCGCTTCCGCCGCCGATCGGATCGACAGCCATCTTCGGATCCTGCGCGCGCCAGTAAGCATCGAGCATTTCACCGTTCGGCGCGTGCGCGGCATCGGCCGCGTCGCGCAGCATCCCGTAGAGATCGGGCGTCGCATACGCGTTGAATCGGGGGCCGAACGCGACTTCGTCGGTGTTCATATACGCGATGCAGCCGGCGCGCAGCCGCGCTTCATTCTGCGAAACCCAGATGTCGCTGCCGAAGAGGTTGAGTTCTTCGCCGTCCCACGATCCGATGACGATCGTGCGCTTGGGCTTCCACCCCATGCGCTTGAGTTTTCCGAACGCGCGCCCGAGCTGGAGCAGATCGACCGTGCCGCTGATCGGATCGACGGCGCCGTACGTCCACGCATCGCGGTGGCCGCCCGTTACAACCATTTGCGCGGGGTTCTGGCCTTGCATCGTTGCGATGACGTCCCACATCGGGCCGAAAAATCGCTTCGATTTGAGAATGAAGTGGGCGCGGGCGCTGCGGCCGAGGTGAATCGAAAAGCCGAAGCCCGGATGCCACGCAGCCGGGGCGGCAGGACCATCGATCGCCCGAAGCAGTTCGCGCGCGACGTCCGCGGTAATCGGCATTTCGGGAATGGCGGGCAGTTTAATCGCCGAGAACGGCCGATGCTTAGCGCCGGGAACCGGAATGCCGATTGCGGTCGGGTCGCCCGGATCGTTGGTAAACGTCATCGTGTTGCGCATCGCGGCGCCCGCCGGCCGCCACGGCCCCTTTGGATACGTGTCGCCGTTCCAATATCCGCCGTTCATCGGGTCGTTGAACACGAGCACGGCGCTCGCGCCGTGCTTTGCGCCTTCGAAGGCTTTGCCGGTGAGCGATCCGAGGCCGGAGCGCGCGACGATGATGGCACCGCGCACGTCGACGTGCTGCGATGCGAGCGCTTTGAAATCATCCGGCGTCGCATGGTTCGCATACACCAGTCGTCCCGTGACGTCGCCGTCGCGGCTGTAGCCCGAGTACGGAATGCCGATCGCCGCGTGATTTTTCGAATACGGATCGCCGGCCACGGCCGGTTCGTAGAGATCGACGGCACGATGAACCGGCGTCAGCAGCGTGAGTTTCTGTTCGTACGGCCATGCGAGCGGAACGATATACTCAACGAGATTGGCGTCCCATCCGGCTGCCGCTAACTGCGCGCGGACGTACTTGGCCGAGCGCAAATCGCCGGGCTGTCCCATGCGGTGCACGTACGAGGCGAGACCCATCTCGTCGCGCAGTGCCTGCGCTTGCGACGGCGATGCGTCGACGATGCGCTCGTAGCGCGCTTCTGCGGCCTGATCGGCGGGCGAAAAGCCGCGCGACGCCGGTGCGGCAACACCGGAGGCGGTCACGGCAAAGAACGCTGCCATCGCAGCGGCGGAAAAACGCACGGCGTTCATGTTATCGTACATCGCCCTCGCCGGCGTGCGCCCCTCCCGGTCAAATACCTGGCACCTCCGGCGCAAGCTCCACGCCGCCTTCGGTCGTGCCGCTCGTCAGCGTCGCATCGCATGCGATCGGTGCGTCGTCGGGAGTCGAAAGCGTTTCTTCCGCTGAAATTTCGTTTGGCACGTTCAATTCGTTCGCATGTCCGTTGGAACACACCAGCTCGACGATCATCTCAGCCGGCGGGTCGTCGGTTGAAAAATGTATCGGCGTGCCCCCGAGATCGACGACGAACGAACGCGCGCCGGCTCGAGCGATCGGAGACTTGCAAACCGCGCACTGCATGTCCCGCAGATGGACCAGAGAGAGAAATGGCATTAGAAGCCGTCCTTAGGTCACGCCGTACAGTTCGTCTTTGAGCTGCATCACCGCGGTGGTAATCGATTGTAAATACGGCAGCATCGCGCCCTTGATCCGCTCGAGGCGCAATTCGCCCTCGGTAGTAATCGAGTAGATGCGGCGCGAGCGCTTCGTCGGATGGTCCCAGTTGGCAGTGAGAAAGCCGCGCTCTTCCAATCGGCGCAACAACGGGTAAATTTTGTTCGTGTTGACCGCGACCAAACCGCCGCAGAGCATATCGATGCGCTGCATTAAGCCGTAACCGTGATCGGGTTGCACTTTTACCAGGTGCAGAATGAGAACCGGGAACACCGTTTTGCTTTTGATCGGTCCCTTGAGAACTTCGTCGACGCGCCGGGTCATGCGTGCGCTCCGTGTATCGGCTCCGCGTAGACTCGCTCGATTTCGGCTGCATACCGGCTCTCGACGACGCGGCGTTTAACCTTGAGCGTCGGCGAAAGCTCACCCGCCTCGATCGTAAGTTCATTCGGCAGCACGGCAATGCGCCGAACCTGCTCGAAGGTGGCAAGGTCCGCGGTTTGTTTGTGCACGTCTGCCGTCAGAAACGCTAGCACGTCAGCGCGACTCGCTAAGTCGGCGGGAGACGCGTTCGCGGGAAGATCGAGCTTGGGTTTGAGCAGTTCCCAATTCGGCGCGACCAGCGCCGCAGGATGCGCGCGGCCATCCCCCACGAGCATCACCTGATTGACGTACGGCGAGCGTTTTATCGCGCTTTCCACGCGCGCGGGCGCGACGAATTTTCCGCCCGACGTTTTGAAGAGTTCTTTCTTACGGTCGGTGATTCGCAGGTAACCGTCGGACTCGATTTCGCCAATGTCACCGGTTTTGTACCAGCCGTCATCCATCACGGCGGCCGTGCTCGCATCGTCGCGATAGTAGCCCTGCATCACGTTGCGGCCGCGTGCGAGAATTTCGCCGTCGGGTGCAAGTTTGATCTGCACGCCCGGAATCGGCTTGCCGACCGTTCCGTACCGATTGGATTTCAAGCGGTTGACGGTAATGACGGGCGAACACTCGGTCGGCCCGTAGCCCTCGATGATCGGCACGCCGAAGCCAAGAAACGTCATCGCCGTATCGAAGTGCAGCGGCGCGCTTCCGCTCACGAAAAACCCGAGGCGATCCAGCCCGAGCAGCGGGCGAATCTTTTTGAGCACCAGCACTCGTGCAAGCGCATAGCGCAGCGCAAGGAGCGGCCCGGGCCGTCCGCCGCGCGTTTTTACGGTCATATACGCGCGGCCGGTGGCAAGCGCCCAGGGCACGACACGCGCGCGAAACCCGCCCGCCGCTTGCGCTTTAAATGCAATCCCAGCCAGCATGCGCTCGAAGATGCGCGGAACGACCGTCATTGCAGTCGGCCGCACGTCACGCAGATCGGTTAACAGTTCGTCGACGGAATGTACGATGTAATGACGCATGCCGGATAGCAAGTATCCGTACATGATGCTATGTTCGTAGATGTGCGAGAACGGCAGCACCGAGAGGACGGGCGCGTCGCGTTCGATCTCTTCAAAGGCGAATGCGAACGACGATTTTGCGGTGAATCCGACGTTGTCGTGCGAGAGTCGTACGCCTTTGGGAAGGCCGGTCGTACCCGAGGTGTACATCAACACCGCCAAGTCGTCCGGCCGCACTTCGGTTTCGAAGGCCGATGGCCACTCGGGATGCGCCGAGAGAAGCTGCGCGCCTCGAGCTTCAAAACTCGCGAGCGATTCACAGCCTTCGGCTTCGCCGTCGAATACCACGAGATGCGCAAGATTGCCGGGCGTGGAACGCAAACGTTGCGCCGCTTCGGCCGTATCGACGAAGACGAGTTTGGCTGCCGAGTTTTCGAGAATGAAGTGAACGTGGTCAAGCGCTTGGGTCGGGAAAAGCGGCACGATGACGCAGCCGGCAAACAGCGTCGCGAAGTCGGCGACAATCCAATCGACCCGATCGACTGAGATCAGCGCGACGCGGTCGCCGGCTGCGAGGCCGGCATCCCGGATGGCGCACGCTAGACGTTCGAT
>JALYTZ010000062.1 GCA_030854025.1 Vulcanimicrobiota bacterium | reverse complement strand
ATCCGGGATGCAGGATCACGCGATCGCCGATTTCGCAGTCATCGAGCACCGTTGCGCGCGGATACAGCAGACAATCGTTGCCGATGCGCGTGTTGGCGCCCACGTGTGCGCCCGCGCCGATGACGCTTGCCGAGCCGACGCGCGCGCCGCTCGCGACGTACGCGTTCGCGCCCACGTACACGTTGTCGGCAAGAACGGCACCGTCCTCGACGACGGCACTGGCATGACGGAAGGGACCGCGCGGTCTCGGACGTTCGAACGCCCGCAACAGCTGTGCGAGCGCGAAGCGCGTGTTCTTCACGATCAGCAGCGGTTTGGCGCTCGACGCCGGCACAAGAGCTTCCTCGAGCAAAATCGCGGCGGCCTTGGAACGCTGCGCCGCCGCTAGGTACTGCTCGCTGGTCGCAAACGTCAATGCATCCGGCCCGGCATCATCGATGGCGCTCAGTCGCGCGATGGTGACCTCACCGTCTCCCGCTACCCGACCTTCGACGACGGCCGCCAGCTGCGCGATGCTTCCTAACACCGGCTACGGCGACGGAGTCGCCTTCTCCGTAATTCCCAGAACTTGCTCGACGTCCGGCGTGATGTCGGTGCCGCCGTAACCGACGTACTCGCGCGTGAGCACGAGCTTCATCGATTTCTTCTGCGCGATCTGCGTGGCTGCGTCGCGAACCTGCTTTACCAGACCGCTCTCGATACCGGCGTACTTCTGCTGCAGCTGCGCGACCTGCTGCGTCTTCGACGACTTCGAACCCTTGCTCGCCAAGATCGCTTGTTCGTCCGCATTGAGCTGGTTCTGCGCGTCGATGTATTTTGGCCAGTTTGCCGTCAGCCGGCTGACGTCGACCAGTCCGACCGGGCTCGATTTGGCGCCGCATCCTGCAAGCAGGACGCTCGCCGTCAGCAATGCGATTACGTTACGCTTCATCACTTGAATAAACTCTCGATGTCCTTTTCCACGTCATCGGTCAAGTCGATTCCGCCGCCGGCCGCCGCCGGGCTGTCGAAAACGACACGCACGCCGCGTTTGGCCGCGACCGCTGCGGCCTCGTGTTTGATTTGATCGACGATCTTTGCGTACAATGCATCGCGCTGCTTGCGCAGGCTGGTCATTTGCGCCGTTTCCGCGCCGCCCGCGGCCGCGTCGACCCCGTGCAGCGCCGCGTAGCGCGCGTCGAGATCGGCCTTGGTCTGCTGATACTGCGCGATCGTCGACTTCGCGTCGCTTGCAAACTGCGTCTTGAACTGTTTGTCGATGCCGGCAATCTTTGCGCGCGTCGCGGCCGAAACATTTCCCGAAAGCTGCGGCTGAGGCGCGAGGCCTTTGAGCTGCGAAGAGACCTGCGACCCGACTTCGTTTCGGCGCGCCATCAATTTCGCGCGCGTCTGGGCGTGAATTTTACCCGCCTGCTCGGCCACCGCTGACTGCGTCTTGGTACGCAACTGCGCCTGAAAGGCAGCGAGTTCGCGCGAATCAATGGCGCGCTGCGCGGCAAGCGTCGACGACTCTTTCTTGTCCAGCGCATTCATCTGGTCGCGATAGCTCTTTCGCGTAGCGTCGTCCATCGCAAGATTGGAAAGCTTCGTGCGCAGTTCCAGCCGTTTACTCGCATCCTGCTGCGAAAGCTCCAGCGAAAGCTGCGCCTCGCGCTCCTGAAGCTGCGTCGCCTTCTGCCGGTACTGCCGGTCGGCGCGCAGCGAAAGCTGCTGATCGATGGCGGCAATGGCCGCGCCGTCCTGCGCCACCACGTTTTTCTGGTACGCTTCAAAATCGCTGTTTGCGGCCGCGGTGACTTGCTGCGCCTGCTGCTGCGAAACACTTTGCATCTGCGCTCCCGCCTGGGAGCCGGCGCCGGATTCGCCCGCGGCTGCAAGTGCGGCCGCAATCGCCGACTGCTCGCGCCGGCCGTAGTCGGCCTGCTTCTGACGCAGGATGCGATTGGCTGAATCTTGCGCGGCTTTGAGCTGCTTGTTGAGCGCCTGCGTTTCCGCGGCAATCTGCGCGCCGGTTTTGGGCACCGCAGGCCCCAGCGCTTGAAGCGATAGCGCGCTCATGACGTCATCCAGGCGCGAGAGTTGCGAGTACAGCGGATGCGCTTTTACGGCGTCCTGCATCTGCACGTATCCGATGCCACGCACGTTGGGCGCGTTCACGTCGACCGGATGCGAACATCCCGCTAAAGCCGCCGCGCTCAGTGAAATGACGAACGCGGCACGATAGCGCGCATTACTTGAGTTCATTTTGGACATCCGAGGTGATGTCCATTCCCCCGTAAATGATGTCGTTCTTATCGACCA
>JALYTZ010000240.1 GCA_030854025.1 Vulcanimicrobiota bacterium | reverse complement strand
GCTGTCCGCCGACCAGTTGCTGTGGGATTTCGGCGCCACCAGCAGCCGGATCGTTGGCGCGTCGGCGCGCATCCGGGCGGCGCTGTTTTGGACGACTGAAAACGTCCGAACGAAGTCCGCGGTGCTGAGGCCCGATGAAAATCGCGCGGCACCGGATGTAGGCAGCACGTGATTGGATCCGGCAAGATAGTCGCCCGCCGCAACGGGCGTTTGCGTTCCGACGAAGATAGCGCCCGCGCGGCGCACGTGCGGAAGATACGCTTGCGGATTGCGCACGTACAGGCAGAGATGCTCGGGCGCAAAGCGATCGATCACATCGAGCACGTCGCCGTCCGATGGTGCATGAACCAGGTAGCACCCGTGCTGTATGACGCCCGCAAGTATTTCGCCGCGCGGCAACGCGGAGAGATCGAGCGCATCGAGCGCCTGCGCACACGCATGCAGCAGTGTTTCCGAGCGCGAAACGAGCACCACGCGCGCCAGCGTGTCGTGTTCGGCCTGCGCGAGCAGCTCGGCGGTGACGAGATCTACGTTCGCCGCATCGTCGGCGACGATCAGCACTTCGGAGGGTCCGGCAAGGCCGTCGATCGCGCACGCGCCGTAAACCTGTCGTTTGGCTTCGGTGACCCAGAGGTTGCCCGGGCCCACGATCTTGTCGACGCGCGCCACCGACGCGGTTCCGTACGCGGCTGCGGCGATCGCTTGCGCGCCGCCGACGGCGTAGAGTTCGTCGGCGCCGCACAGTGCGCACGCAAAACGTACCGCGTCTGGAACCGTTCCGTCGTGTTGCGGCGGCGTGAGCACGATCGCGCGGCGGACGCCGGCGACTTTCGCCGGAACGATCGCCATGATGACCGACGAAGGCAGCGTCGCCGTACCGCCGGGAACGTAAGCGGCGATCGAATCCAGGGCCCGGTACGCGAACCGGTACTCCGTGCCGTCTTCGTCGGCGTATGCGATGTCGTCGCGCAGCTGCGCGGCATGAAAACGCGAAACGCGCGAACGCGCGAGCTCGAGGCCGCGAGCGATTTCGTCGGGCACGAGGCGAGCGGCTTCAGGTAGGCTCGGAATGGAAACCCGCAGCAACGAGTCCGTGAAGTCGGGCGCGTCGAACTCGCGAGTGTACGCGACGAGGGCCTCGTCGCCGCGAAGCCGCACGTCACGCACGATCGATCCAACGCGCCCAACTACCGTTTCCGGCGGGTCCCAACCGCCCCGAAACAATTCCGCCAAACGCCCTGCATCCGAAACCGGAATCACGTTCACGCGCGTTGTTCCAACCGGTTCGCAAGCGCGAGCAGCGCCTCGTACTTCGCACGGAAACGCACGGGGTTGACGACGAATCGAGCACTGGAACGGTCAATCTCGTCCACGACAACCATATCGTGCTCGCGAAGAGTCTTTCCCGTCGCTACCAGGTCGACGATCACGTCGGCCAAGCCGACGAGCGGACTCAACTCGACCGACCCGTGCAGCGCGATGATTTCGCAGGGCAAATCACGGTTTGAAAAATAGGCTTGCGCCGACCGTTTGAATTTCGTCGCCACGCGTAAAAACGTCGGGTACCGCGCGCCTTCGTGATACCGGTCGCTGCGGCGTGCAGCGACGACCAGCCTGCACTCGCCGAACGCTAAATCGGCGAGTTCGCTGACGGATCGCTCGCTCTCCCAAAGCACGTCTTTGCCGACGATGCCGCAATCCGCCGCGCCGAATTCAACGTACGCCGGGACGTCGCTCGGGCGCAGCAACAGCAGTTCGGCGCTGCCGTCGTCGCTAAAAACCGTGAGCCGGCGTCCGGTATCGGCCGGCACGACGACGCCGGCTTCGCGCAGTCGCCGCACCGTTTCACCGAAAAGGCTGCCCTTTGGAACGGCGATAACGAGCCGCTCGCTCACAACCCCGCCTGATAGAGACCCGCGCTCGCGAAACCGGCGCGATCGCCCACGTCGATCGCAATCTCCTCGCGTTCGCCGTCGACCGCAACGATGACCACCCGCGGAATAACCTTGTGACGCGCGTACGCGAGCAGCGCTTCACGTCCCAATTCGAGCACGTCGATCCGCACGCGCAGACCTTTGGCGCGCTCCTGCGCCGCCACCGCATCGGATCCGCTCACCAGCACGTCGACTTCATTGCGCGGGCGTTCGTCCTCGCGCCGACGTTCGAGCGCAAGCAGAATGCGTTCCACCCCGATCATCCATCCGACGGCCGGCACGTCCAAACCGAATCGCGGCAGCAGCGCGTCGTAGCGGCCGCCGCCGCATAGTGAAAACCCGAGATCGCGGATATACCCTTCAAAAACGAAGCCGGTATAGTATTCGAGATCCCGTAAGAGCGCGAAATCGATATTGATGCGATCGCGCAAGCCCAAACGCGCGGCGCGCGCGAGCACGTCTTCGAGACGTTCGAGCGCCGCTTTCGAAGAGCCGGTTCTGCAGATGGAACGCGCCAGCGCGATCACGTCTTCGCCGCCGCGCAGCATGGTCAGGCGCACGAGGGTTTCGAAATGCCGGTCGTTCACCGCACGCACGCGTTCGAACGCGCGCAAGCCGACCAGGTTACGGGCGGCGATCAACTGCTTGCATGCGAACACGTCGTCGCCTTCGAGACCCGTGCTCTCTAATACGCCGTCGACGATCGCCGCGTCGTTGATATCGAAGCGCGCGTCCGAAAGGCCGACTGCATCGAGCGTTTCGATCGCCATGAACAGCGCCTCGGCGTCGGCGCCGACACCCGGCGCGCCGATCAGTTCGGCACCGGCTTGCGTGAATTCGCGCATCCGCCCGAGTTGCGGCTCTTCGTATCGAAACGCCGGCGCAACGTACGAGAGACGCAACGGCAGCGACGCTTGGCGCAGCCGCGAGGAAACGACCCGCGCGATCGGCGTGGTCATTTCCGTTCGGAGCGCGAGCGAAGCTCCCAGCGGGTCGGTAAAGCGAAACGTCTGCTGCATGAGCTTCTCGCCCAGACCCTGTTCGAGCGTTTCATAACTCTCGAACGTCGGCGTGAGCACTTCGGTATACGACCAGCGGCGGAAGACCCCGCGAATCGACTCTTCGATTTCTCGCTTGTACGCAAACTCTTGCGGCAGCCAGTCGCGAACGCCGGGTGGAAGTCTCACGGCGCACCCTCGCGCACGTCGCCCTGGCCGAAGATGCGCTCCAATTCGCCGCGCGCTCGCCGGTCGGCGGAGATGCTGCGCGGCAATCGCTGCGCACGCACGCCGGCGTGTACGACGATCGGCACCGTTCCCGGCCACTCGTCCAGCAAACCGGCAAGCCGGTCGACCTGGTCGCGGTTCGAGACCGTGACATGCCAGCCGAGCGGATGCGGAGCGTGCGCGGGTCGCTCGAACGGCGCGACTTCGTTGGCACCTACGGACAGATCGACGGGCGCTTCTTCGCCGCCGTTATATCCGAGGCGCTCGCGAATTCGCAGCCGGCCTTTGATCACGAGAATTCGATCTTGTTCAAAATATTTTTGCACCTGCGGATAGACCTTCGAAAAGACCGCAATATCCACGGAGCCGGTGGTATCTTCAAGGGTTGCAATCAGAATCTGCTGGCCGGCTTTGGTCAGCGTTCGGCGCACCGCGGTGATCATGCCGGCGACCGTAACGAACGAATCGTCCTCGCGGGAGCGCAGGTCCTTCACCGGCACCGCGCCGGTGCGTGCGAGCGCGTCGGTGACATCCGCAAGCGGGTGTCCGGAAACGAAAATTCCGAGCGTTTCCTTTTCCCACTGCAGCATCTGCATCGTCGTCGGTGGTGAAACGATCGGCAGCGCCGGCGTGAGGCCTGCGAGCACGGACGGCGCATCGCCGAAGAGCGAAGCTTGTCCGAGTTGCGCGTCGCGCGATTCAGCCGCGGCAATGTCCATCGCGGTCTCGATTGCTAGAAGTTTCTGCGCGCGGTTGCCGGGCAAACCGTCGAGCGCGCCGCACTTTACCATTGCTTCGAATGCGCGGCGGTTGACCTGTTTGGTGTCGACCCGCTTGGCAAGCTCGAAAAGGTCGCTGAATTTGCCTTCGCGCTCGCGCGTTTCGAGGACCGCCTCGACGGCATTCTGCCCGATGCCCTTGACGGCGGCGAGCCCAAAGCGAATCTCGCTGCCGACGACGGCGAAATCGGTTAGCGACTCGTTCACATCCGGCGGCAGTACGGAAATTCCCATTTTTTTCGCTTCGTCGATGTACTCGACGAGTTTTTCGGTTTTGTCCCGTACCGAACTCATCAGCGCCGAAAAATACGGCAGCGGATGGTTTGCCTTCAGGTATGCCGTTTGATAGGTGATCCACCCGTACGCCGCTGCATGCGACTTGTTGAATCCGTACCCGGCGAACGGCTCGATGAAGGCGAAGATGTCCGCAGCGAGCTTCTCGTCGATATCCGAGTGTTCGCGCGCGCCCGCGATGAACTTTGCGCGGTAGGCCGGAATCTTCTCCTTCTGCTTTTTCCCCATGACCTTGCGCAGCTCGTCGGCCTCTCCCATCGAGAAGCCGGCCACCTCACGCGCAATTTGCATGACCTGTTCTTGGTAGCACGCGATGCCGTACGTGTCGCCGAGAATCGTCACGAGTTTAGGATGCAGGTAGGTCGCGGTCGTGCGCCCGTGCTTATTGCTGATGAACTGCGGTATCCAGTCCATGGGTCCGGGGCGATACAACGCGCCGATCGCGATGATATCGTTCAGATCGGAGGGCCGCAGCTCGCTGCAGACGCGCACCATGCCTTCGGATTCGAATTGGAAGACGCCCATCGTATTGCCGCGTGAAAGCATTTCGAACGTGCGCGTATCGTCGTCGGGTATTTTTGCGATGTCGAATTCACGATGGGTCGTGCGTCGAATCTCGTCGACGGCATTTTTCATCACCGTGAGGTTGCGCAGGCCCAAAAAATCCATCTTCAAGAGACCGATTTTTTCAATCCAGACCATGTCGTACTGCGTGTTTATTCCCGCGTCGCTCTTCGCCAGCGGTGCGTACTCGACGAGTGGGCCGGCCGAAATCACCACGCCCGCAGCGTGCGTGCCGGCGTTGCGGGCCAGTCCCTCGATCGCCTTTGCCGTGTCCAGCAGTTTTCGGATTTCGGGAGACTGCGCGTAGAGCAGCTTGAGATCCGGTATTTGTTCGAGCGCATCCCCGATCGAAAGCCCTGTCGGCCCCGACGGAATCATCTTGGCGACGCGGTCGACGTCGGGCAGCGGAACACCCAGCGCGCGTCCGGCATCCCGTATCGCCGCGCGTGCCGCCATCGTCCCGAACGTGACGATTTGGGCGACCCGATCTTTCCCGTACTTATCCGTAACGTACGCGATGACTTCGTCGCGGCGCTCGACGCAGAAGTCCGTATCGATATCCGGCATCGAAATGCGGTCGGGATTGAGAAAACGCTCGAAGATGAGCTTGAACTTTATCGGGTCGAGATCGGTGATCTTCAGGCAATAGGAAATCAGCGATCCGACGGCCGAGCCGCGCCCCGGACCAACCGGAATATCGCGGTCGCGCGCAAACTTGATGAAGTCCCACACGATCAGAAAGTACGATGCAAAACCCATCTTGCTGATGATCGAAAGCTCGTACTCGAACCGTTCGCGTAACTCGGCGTCGCCGTTCGCGCGTTCGGAGCCGTACCGCTCGAGCAGTCCCGCCTCGCAAATGTCGCGCAAATACGCTTCGGCGGTTTTTTCAGCGCGCGGCGCCGTCTCGGCTTGCGGTACCGGATAGGCGGGTAAGTGAAAAATCTTCTCAGGAATCCGAATGTCGATGCGCTTTGCGATTTCAACGGTGTTATCGCACGCCTCCGGCAGGTCTTTCCAGAGTTCGCGCATCTCTTCGTTCGATTTTACATAGAACTGATCCGAGTAGAACTTCATCCGGCTCGTATCGGAAACGGTTTTACCCGTGCCGATGCACAGCAGCACGTCGTGCGCCGGGGCATCGCGCTGCTCCAAGTAGTGCGAATCGTTGGTTGCAACGATCGGCAGATTCAGCTCGCGCGCAACTTTTACGAGTCCCGCATTGATGAGGTCTTCTTCCGGCATTCCGTGCCGCATCACTTCGATGTAGAAGCGGTCGCCGAAGATCTGTTCGAACGTCTTTGCCGCAGCCAACGACTTCGCGTAGTCGTTTTTGAGCAACGGGGCGGCCACCAGCCCCGACATGCAGCCCGAAAGAACGATGAGTCCTTCATTGTGCTCGGCGAGCAGGTCGAGATCGATTCGAGGTTTGTAGTAGAAGCCTTCCAGAAAGCCTTTAGAGATCAGCGCCGTCAGATTGCGGTAACCCGTCAAATCGGCGGCAAGGAGCGTCACGTGCGCTTCGTCGCGAACGGCCCGATCGAAGCGTCCGCGCGGGGCGACATATGCTTCGCAACCGATAATTGGCGTGAGTTTGAAGTCACGCGCGCTGTAGTAAAATTCCATGGAGCCATACATGACGCCGTGATCGGTCAGCGCGACGGCCGGGCTCCCGTTTTCGGCCGAGCGCCGACAGAGCTTGTCAACGCGGCAAGCCCCGTCCAGCAGCGAATACTCACTGTGTACGTGCAGATGTACGAATTGGTCTGACGGCATTAAAAACGATCGAACACGGGTAAGCGTGTATTCCGTGCCGATTTGCGAAACCATTGCGCATCCGTGAAAGACTCGCGTGCGCGAACGGCCAATACCGCATACGCAAAGGTGGGCCTGAACCTGACCGACCGGGATCGAGAACTCACGCCGCAGCTCGAACATGCCGAACTCCTCGCAGAGATCGGCCGGCTCAACTCTCGCCTTGCCATTATCGAAGCCGAACGCGACGAATACGCGCAGCAGAATGCAGAGCTGTTTGTTCTACAGCAAGTATTCTCGGCCATCAACTCGAGCCTCGACATTAACGACATTCTCTCGATGGTATTGCGCGGAGTGTGCGAAGCGCTCAAGTTCGATCGCGTGGTTCTCTTTGACGTTCTCGCGAATGGAGACATTCTCCGGCGCCTTGAAAGCGACGGTGCCTGTACCGTCGTCAAAGCCGAAAATCCGCTCGACTTTACCGCGAACTCGACGCTGCACGAAATTGCAGGTGGAGTCATGCAGGTTGCTTTCGGCACCGAGGGCGATCCGGACGCACCGCTTCACGATACCAAGGGCGACTACTGCATCGCGCCCCTGGTCGCGCGAGACGTTGTCCGCGGTATGCTGTACGTCGATGGACCGCCCGGGCCGAACGTCACCGAAAACCAACTGCGGGTTCTGCTGGATTTCGCCGCCCAAGCGGCGGTTGCGGTCGAGAACGCTCGACTTTACGAGGAAGCCCGCCGGTTGCTGGAAGAAACGCAGCGGCTCGCGCTCACCGACAGTTTGACCGGAATACCGAATCGCCGGGCGCTCGTCGATGCCCTGGAGCGCGAACTGCATAACGCGCAACGGTATGGATGGCAATTGGCGTTTATCATCTTCGATTTGGACGATTTAAAGAAAATAAACGATTCGGGCGGCCACTCCGTCGGGGACCAGGCCTTGCGGCGATTTGCGGACGTGCTGCGAAGTTCAGCCCGCAAGGGCGACATCGTTGCCCGCTACGCCGGCGACGAATTCGTCCTCGTTCTGATCAAATCCACGCCCGAACAGGCCCGCAAGGGCGTCGAGCGCATCCAAAAGGGGCTCGAGACCGAAAATCTGAGCTCGTCAATCGGCATCGCCATGTTTCCCGAGGACGGACAGAACGGGAAGAACCTATTTTCCGCCGCCGATGAGGCGCTCTACGCGGCCAAGCAGAACGGCAAGAATCAGTATCAGTTTCACCATCCCCTGCTTACGTCGGCAACCGTGCCACTAAGGTCGTGGGACCCCAATACGGCGGAGTAGTATAAAGAAGCAAAGCTTTTGCTCGGGGGAAAGGTCGGAATTTGATCAAGCACGACGTTGTCGTCATCGGCGGCGGCTTAGCCGGCATGCGTGCCGCTATCGAAGCGGCCGAACGCGGTGCCGACGTCGCCATCATCAGCAAGATGCACCCCGTCCGCAGCCACTCGGGTGCGGCGCAGGGCGGCATCAACGCCGCGCTTGGTAATCGCGAGGACGACGATCCGGCCAATCACGCATTCGACACGGCGAAGGGTTCCGATTACCTGGGCGATCAAAGCGCGATCGAAGCGATGTGCGAAGACGCGCCGCATCAAATCGTCTGGCTCGAACATCGCGGCTGTATCTTCTCGCGGCTCCCCGACGGCCGCATCGCGCAGCGACCCTTCGGCGGCGCAGGCTCGCCGCGCACGTGCTATTCCGCCGATGTTACCGGCCTGGTCATCCTCCATACGCTCTGGGAGCAACTCGAGCGCTTCAACATCAAAGTCTACGAAGAGTATTTCTGCTCGGCGCTCTGCGTTGAAGACGGCATCGGCTCGGGCGTCGTCGCCTACAACATGCGCAACGGCGAACTCGAACTGGTCAATGCGAAGGCGACGATCTTTGCAACCGGCGGCGCCGGCCGAATGTATTTGAAAACCACGAACGGTTACGCTTCGACGGCCGACGGCATGGGCATCGCCTTTCAGGGCGGGATCCCGCTGATGGACATGGAGTTCATGCAGTTCCATCCCACGACGCTAAAGGAAAACGGCGTGCTGATGACCGAGGGCGCCCGCGGCGAAGGCGGCCACTTGCTCAATGGGCTGGGCGAGCGTTTCATGTTCAAATACGCGCCGAATAAGGGCGAACTGGCGTCACGCGACGTCGTATCGCGAGCCGAATGGACCGAGATTCTCGAAGGGCGCGGCGTCGACGGGTGCGTTCTGCTGGACATCCGGCACCTAGGACGGGAAAAAATTCTCGAACGGCTGCCGCAGATTCGCGAACTTGCAATGGATGCAACCGGCAAGGACGCGATCGACGAACCGATTCCGATTCTGCCCGGCGCGCACTACACGATGGGCGGAATCGAAACCGACAAATGGGGCGCCACTCGCATTCCGGGCGTGTACGCGGCCGGCGAGACGGCCTGTGCGAGCGTTCATGGAGCAAACCGTTTGGGCGGGAACTCACTGCTGGAAACAATCGTCTTCGGTGCGCGCGCCGGGAAACACGCCGTGGACTATATCAAGGGCGTCGCGAGCGTCAAATCGTCGGAACGCACGCTCAAGGAACAGCAAGACAAAATCGGGACGCTGATGAGTCGCCGGACCGGCGAACGTTCGCCGGCGCTGCGTCATGCCATGAATCAGACGATGAGCGATAATACCTTCATCTTCCGCGACGCGAAGGGACTGCAAACGGCGGTCGACGAGCTTCGCCGGGTGCGTAAAGCCTTCGACGAAAACTGCTACGTCATGGACAAATCGAAAACGTTCAACACCGATCTTGTGAACACGCTCGAAACCGACTTTCTCATCGATGCGGCGCAGTGTTTGGCGAAGGGCGCGCTCGAACGCACCGAGTCGCGCGGGGCGCAATCGCGCACCGACTATCCCGAACGCAACGACGACGAGTGGATGAAACATACGCTGGCGTGGCGCAACGGAGGCGACGATCCGCGCCTCGACTATTCGCGAAAAGTCGAAATCACTAAGTGGCAGCCGACTGTGAGAAGCTATTAAATGGCACAAATCAAGCTCGACATCTTTCGCTTCGACGAGGCGGTCGACACGATTCCGCACCGCGACGTCGTGACGATCGATGCGCCCGCCAACATCACCGTTTTGGACGCGCTCGAAGAAGCCAAAGCGCAAGTCGACGGATCGATCAGCTTCCGGCGATCGTGCCGATCCGCAATCTGCGGCTCGTGCTCGATGAACATCAACGGGGTCACGGGGCTAGCGTGCAAGACGAACTGCAAGGACGTGGTGACGACCGACGGCACGATTAAGGTCGATCCGATGCCGAATTTTCAGCCCATGAAAGACATGGTCGTGCACATGGACCCGTTCTGGGACAAGTACACGCGCCTCAAACCGTACTTGCAGCCTAAAGACAGCGACGAGGATCACGCGCGCGAGCGCCGCGTCAGCCCCGAAGACATGCGCAAGCTCGTCGACGTTGCCAACTGCGTGATGTGCGCGACGTGCTACGCGCTCTGCCCGGTCGTCAGCGTCGATCCGTCGTTCGCGGGACCGGCCGCGATCGCGTACGCCTATCGCTTTATCGAAGACGTCCGCGACGGCAAGCGCGAAGAGCGCATCGCACAGATCAGCGAAGACTACCTGTGGCTATGCGCGCATTGCTACGCCTGTTCGTACTGCCCCAAGCACGTCGATCCGCACGATCGCATCGTCGATGTTAAGCGCGCAGCCATCCAAGATCGGGTCATGCTCGATCATCGGGGCCCTCGTCACGCGCTTACGACGAACAAGACGATCAAGCAGACCGGCATGCTCGCCGAAACCGAACTGATTCAAGGGACGATCGGCCGCTTCAATATCATCGGACTGTTGAAGGTCGCGCCCTTAGGGCTGCGGATGGCGTCAAAAGGCAAGCTGCCCCCGCCGTTTCTCAAACCGATTCCGAAAGTCGACGAAGTCCGAACCATATTTGAAGCGCTGGAGGTCCCCGTACACTAAATGTCTGCTGCACTATTGCCCGAAGATCGCCCGCGCGACCCTCACGTTCACACCCGCAGTTCCGAAACGCGCCGCTATGGTTTCTTCCCGGGATGCGTCGCAAAAGAATCGTGCAAGGAACTCTTCAATTCGACGATGCTCCTTGCCGACAAGCTCGGCATCGAACTGATCGAACTGACCGCGGCGTCGTGTTGCGGAGCTTCGGTGGTCAA
>JALYTZ010000199.1 GCA_030854025.1 Vulcanimicrobiota bacterium | reverse complement strand
AAGGCTGCCACGAATTGCGTTTGCTATGCGCTCCCGATTGTCGCCCACGATCTGCGTGCCGTGCACGTCGATTCCGGCGCCGGCGAGCACCGCTGCAATGTGCTGCGTATTCGTGTCGAGCAGTTGCCCGAGCAGCAGTTCCGTCCCCACGGCAACGATTTCAACCGACGGCATCGCTCAAGTTTTTTCATCCGTTTCGAACCACTCCGGATATGCGAGCGTTAGTTCGGCGGTAAATCCCGATGCGGCTTCGATCATTGCCTTGCGGCGGATTGGCGACTGCTCGGGCGCCGGAAAGGTTCGCTTCACATCTTCGCGCTGTGCGGCGAGCGAGTCGATAAAGCGCCGGAACTTGGCATCCATCACCCGTTCGAACGCTGCTTTGAGCACCTTGCCGACGCGCGGCGCAAGTCCCGCCGTCGAAATGGCAATGCGCACCGGTCCGGCTTTGACTACGGCTGCCATGGCCACGAAACCGTACGTCGGCTGATCGATGCAACAGAGCAGAAAGCGGTGCCGGTCCGCAAGCGCACGCAGACGCGCCGAAAGCGCGGCGTCCTGCGGCGTCGACAGCACGAAAAACGCGTCGCAAACGTCCTCGTCGCGCAGCGATGCGAGGTCTTGAATCCAGCGAACGCGCGCGCCGGCCTCGCGCAGACCCGCTTCTTTTTCGATGGCTTCGCGATCGTCGGCCGCGCCGATCACGACGCAATCACGGCCGAGCAGATTTAGGCTTACCGGATAGAACACGCGCATGTTTAGAAATCGACCGGCCGCAAATAGAATTCGTTAATTGCGGTATTCGTGAGCATTGCGGTCGTCGGCAGATGTCGTTTCCAATGCGTGCCGTCCACCCGCGTACGGACCAACCGCACGTCCGCGCCCGCAAACCCGCGTTCGACGAGTTGTTCGTCGGTGTATCCGATCAGCATTGCAGCCAAAATCGCATCGGCGCGCGCGTAGGAAATGCCCAGATCCCTCTCGTCGGTCTGGCCTGCTTCGAGGTCCGCACTCGGCGCTTTCGCAACGATCGATTCGGGAACGCCTAGATACCGCGCGAGCTCCCACACTTGCGTCTTGAAAAGATCGCCCAACGGATTGAGCGGCGGCGTATCATCGGCATGCCAGGTGAAGTAGCCAAAAAGACGTTCGGTCTTATTTCCCGTCCCGATCGGAAGCGCATCGAGTTTTGCAGACTGATCGAAGAGCACGAGCATGCGCGTGCGCGCCATCACGTTGCCGCGACGACGCGCGTCGGCATCGGGCTCGAACTGCAGGTACCCGTCGACCGCGCCGGTTATGTCGATCGTGCGCGAGCGCAAACCGAGCTCGTCGATGACGAGCTGCGCATCGGACAGACTGCTCGCACTCGAGGTTGCGTACGGCATCCGAATCGCGTGAACGTTTTCCGGCCCGAGCGCACGCGCGCACAAAAACGCCGTGACGGCTGAGTCCACGCCGCCCGACAATCCGACGACGGCGCGTTCGATCGAGCGTCGCACGACCAATTCGTCATGCAGAAACGCTTCGAGCCACTCCGCGGCGAGCCGCGGACTGATACCGGGCGGGCGCGCATCGCGATCGCCCGGTGCCTCAACGATCGGCAGCATCGAAGCTCCGGGGACGCGGAAGCGGCAACGTTTCGTCGAGCAGCAAGTCCGGAAGGACCGCGCTCAGATCGCCGAGCAGCGGAATCGATGCGCGCGCAAGATCGATTTCGCGCAAATCGATGGACGCACACACGATGCACGCGCCGATAGCCGGCGCCTGCACGATCGTGCGACCACGCGGGTCGACGATGCAGGATGAGCCGGTCATGCCTTTGCCGCCTTCAAAACCGGCCAAACCCGCGTAGAGGACATACACGCCATGTTCCGCAGCAGTCGCCTGCAAAATTTCGCGCCAGCGAAGTACACTGGAAAGCTCTTCGCCTTCTTCGATGCCGCGGCCCGGTGCGGCGCTTGGAACGATGAGGATTCGCGCGCCTTTAACGGCCGCAATCGTCGGCACGATCGAATGCCATACGTCTTCGCAGATCAGCATCGCCAAGATACCGAACCGCGTCTCAAACGTTTGCAGGCGCCGGCCCCGCGAGAGAAAGCGCGCCTCGTCGAAAACGCCGTA
Organism: Vulcanimicrobiota bacterium; assembly: GCA_030854025.1. Lineage (GTDB taxonomy): Bacteria > Vulcanimicrobiota > Vulcanimicrobiia > Vulcanimicrobiales > Vulcanimicrobiaceae > JALYTZ01. Next base: position 636 of record JALYTZ010000199.1, on the reverse strand, counting down.
CGTCGGCAAAAACATCTTGCGGTGAAGCCCGCGTATCGACGGCGTGCCGTCCGAGCCGACGTGCAGGTAAATGGAAGTGTTGTAGTACGTGCCGTTATCGTTTTCGAAAAAACCCGACACGATGTCGACTTCACGCCCGTTCGCAGCGTCGCTCCACGAGCGCGCGAGATCGGCGGCAAACCGGGCGGGCTCAAGCGCCAAATCGTAGACCGCACCTTCGAGAAAGTAGCCGGTGAGCGCTGCCTCAGGAAGCACGATCAAATCCGGAGGATCTTCAGCGGTGGTCAGCTGTCCGAAGGTTTCCCGCAAGTCACGAAGGTTGCGATCGTATTGCCCCTTGCGTGGGCTGGTTTGAATAAGCGCGACGCGAACCCGTCCGCGGGAAGACGTGAGGCTAACCGGCGGTTCCACTAACCGCGACCTCCGGCTCGACGCAGCCGGGGTCGGCCAGACCCAATTTCGACGCGCATTCCTCCGCCGGATACGTCCAGATTTCCGCGAGCGTGGGATGCAAGTGCGGGATGCGGATGAACTCTTGAACCGTTCCCGAGTATGCCAGCGCGACGATGACCTCGTGAATCAGATCCGATCCCCACGGCCCTAAAATAGCCGCGCCCAGAATTTTGCCGCTGCGTT
>JALYTZ010000174.1 GCA_030854025.1 Vulcanimicrobiota bacterium | reverse complement strand
CGCTTTTTGTTTAGGCCAGCGTTGCTGCGGCGGTCACAATGCGCTGCATTGCGCCCGTCCTCGCGCCTCGTCCTAAAAAAAATCACTGCACCGCTATGCCGCGGAGACTTAATCACAGGTTCCTTAAGGCGCACCTAAGTTCAAAATTCGGAAGGCCTTGGCGGCACTCGCGTGCCAAGCACTACGGCATGGGCACTGAATCGATGCCGGCGGAGCTTGGCAGCACACCGGTTCCGGAAAATCCGGTGGTCGTCGACACGCCGGGATGGCGGAATATCAAGCCGCGAATTCCGGATACGCCACAGCGCCGCCAACTGGAGAAGCAGCGGAACGTTCGCGAGATCGTGTTCGGAGCCAAGGATGGCATTCTGACCACGATGGGCGTGGTTACCGGGGTCGGCGTCGCCAGCGACCGTTTTACCGTTACCATGACCGGGCTGCTCGCGCTCATCGCGGGAGCGCTCTCGATGGGTGTCGGCGAGTATCAAGGCGCGAAAGCCGAACGTGAGGTCGTGCAAGCCTCAATCGACATGGAACGCGCCGAAATGGAAGCCAATCCGCAAGACGAGTTCGCGGAGCAGGTCGCGTACTATAAGCTCAAGGGCTTCAGCGCCGATGAAGCGCACACGATCGTTACGCGGCTGGCGAAAAATCCGGAAATTTATCTCTATGAAATGATGCGTGACGAATTCGGAATCGATCCGCGCGTTGCCGATTCATCCGGGTTGATTCCAGCCCTTGCAATGTCCGTCTCGTACGCAATCGGTTCCGCGCTTCCCATTCTGCCGTACTTTCTGCCGCTCGCACCGCGCACCACCGTCATTGCGAGTTTGGCGCTCGCACTGGTTGGGCTCTTTGCCATCGGGGTTTTCGCGGCGCGCAACAGCAGCCGCAATCCGTGGATGCGCGGGCTGGAAATCGTCGTGTACGGGTCGATCGTTTTCGCAATTTCGTTCGCAGCCGGTCACTTCATTCCGCCGCTCTTCGGACATCGACCGATCGGCGTCGGCGGGTAAAAAAAAAAGCGCGACGTTTCCGCCGCGCTCGGGTATCGAATATAAAGACGGGTTAGTGAACCTTCTTAGCCGACTTCTTGGCGGCTTTTTTCACGTGGGCTTTCTTGGTCGCCTTGGCGACTTTGTGCGCCATTTTCTTGACGACGGGTTTCTTTACCGCAGCCTTTTTCGCAACAACGTGTTTGGTCGGAGCTTTGGCGGTCGATTTGACCGACTTCGCGGCAACCGTCTTCATTGCGGGTTTCGCGGTCTTCGTGGTCGCGGCCATCGCCGGGACCGTAAAAAGGAACGCGGCAGCAACGAATGATGCAAGCATTTTCTTCATAGGGTGGTCCTCCTTTCCTACAAAAATCGCCGGTCCGCTAACGAACCGCCGTCGATCGGCTGGAATACCAGCGTCACACTGGCAATAACGCAGCGTGGCGTACGAATGTTTCGCGCCGGCCGGGAATCAGGCCTTTGGGGCCGGCTTCCCGACGATCTTGCGCGAAATAACGAGGCGCTGGATCTGCTGCGTGCCCTCGTAGATTTGGGTGATCTTAGCGTCGCGCATCATGCGCTCGACCGGATAATCGCACGAGTACCCGAATCCGCCGAGCACCTGAACCGCGTCGGTGGTGACCGACATGGCGACGTCTCCGCACTTCAGCTTGGCCATAGCAGCCCAAAGCGTGACGTCGGCCGAGCCTTCGTCGCATTTGCGCGCGGCTTCGTACAAGAGCAGGCGGGCAGCTTCGACCTCCGTCTGCATGTCGGCGAGCATGAAGCCGACACCTTGATGCTGGGCGATCGGCTTGCCGAACGCCATGCGTTCGCGCGCATAGTCGATCGAGTATTCAAGCGCGCCGGCGGCAATGCCGAGCGCCTGCGCGGCGATTCCGGGCCGCGACTTATCCAGCACCTTCATCGCGATCTTAAAGCCCTGGCCTTCTTCGCCTAGCAGATTGGCTGCCGGAACTTCGCAGTTCTCGAAATACAGCTCGACGGTCGGGGATCCGCGGATCCCCATTTTTTTCTCTTTCTTCCCGACCTTGAATCCGGGGAACGTCTTCTCGACGATGAACGCGCTGATGCCGTTCGCTCCTTTTTCGGGGTCGGTCACGGCGAACACGCAGATGACGTCGGCGACGTTGCCGTGGGTGATCCAAATCTTTTGACCGTTGAGGAAGTACGTGTCGCCTTTCTTCTCGGCGCGCGTACGCATCGAGCCGGCCGCGTCGGAACCGCTGGCAGCCTCCGTCAGCGCGTACGCGGCCACCCAGTCGCCGGACGCAATCTTGGGAAGGTACGTTTTCTTTTGCGCCTCGGTGCCGCCGATGAGGATCGGCAGCATGCCCAGCTCCTGTACGGCCACGATCAGCGAACTTGACGCGCAGGCTTTGGCGATTTCTTCCACGACCTTGACGTAGGTTAAGAACGTGCCGCCCAGCCCGCCGTATTCGGTGGGAATCGGGATGCCGAGCAAATCGTTTTGGGCGAAGATGGTTTTGATGTCGGTGGGAAACTCGGCGCGCTCGTCGATCTCGGCAGCGCGAGGTGCGACTTTTTCAGCAACGAGCTGACGCACGACATCGAGGATCATCGCCTCCTCATCGGACGACGGCGGATGCGTCGTGGCTACGGTCATGGCTGGTTTCTCATGGTGCTGACTTCAACGGTCCCGAGGATTTTGCTTTTTAGGCGCCTATACAGCAACGCGATGGATAAAGTAGTCGCCTCGTGCGCCGAGGCCGTGAAAGACATCCCGAGCGGCGCGTCGCTCGCGGTCGGCGGCTTTGGACTGAACGGCATTCCGCACAATTTGATTGAAGCGCTTTTGAAACAAGGCGCTTCCGGGCTGGTGACCGTTTCGAACAACTGCGGCGTCGATGGATGGGGACTCGGTGTACTGCTCGATGCCAAGCGAATCGCACGCACCACCGGTTCCTACGTGGGCGAAAATAAGGAGTTCGAACGTCAGTATTTGAGCGGCGAACTGGAAGTCGAACTGGTACCGCAAGGAACCCTCGCCGAGCGTTTGCGCGCCGGCGGCTGCGGGATTCCCGCATTCTATACCCCTGCCGGCGTCGGAACGCAAGTGGCGCAGGGTGGTCTGCCCTGGAAACACAACCCGGATGGTTCAGTTGCCGTGCCCTCGCCGAAAAAAGAAACGCGCGTTTTCGACGGACTCGAATACGTGCTCGAGCGCGGCATCGTCTGCGATTTCGCGCTCGTTCGCGCAAGCGTGGGCGATCGGCACGGAAACCTCACCTTCAAAAAAGCGACGCGCAACTTCAATCCGCTCTGCGCGATGGCCGGCAAGGTTACGATCGCCGAAGTCGAGGAGCTGGTCGAACCAGGCGAGATCGATCCGGAAGCCGTGCACCTGCCGGGAATATTCGTGCAGCAAATCGTTCAGGTCGGCTCCGCGGGCAAGCGCATCGAGCGCGTAACCACACGCTCGCGAGAGGCGGAGACACGGTAATGGCTCTCACACGCACCGAACTGGCCGCGCGCGTGGCGCGCGAACTGCGCGACGGACAGTACGTCAACCTCGGCATCGGATTGCCGACGCTCATTCCAAATTACGTTCCGCCGAACGTTACCGTCGTTTTGCAAAGCGAGAACGGCATACTCGGCATGGGCCCATATCCGTACGAGGGTGAAGAAGACGCAGATCTCATCAATGCCGGCAAAGAAACCGTTACGCTGCTGCCGGGAGCGTCGATTTTCGATTCGGCAACGTCCTTTGGGATGATTCGCGGCGGTCATATCGATCTCGCGGTTTTGGGTGCCATGCAAGTTTCGGAGAACGGCGATCTCGCGAACTGGATGATTCCCGGCAAGATGGTCAAGGGAATGGGAGGCGCGATGGATTTGGTTCACGGCGCCAAGCGCGTGATCGTGATGATGGAGCACGTGGCGAAAGGCAACAGTCACAAAATTGTGAGTGAATGCACGTTGCCGCTTACCGGTAAGCGCGTCGTCCATCAAATCATGACCGATCTTGCCGTTCTCGACATCGATCCGGAACGTGGTTTGATTCTGCGCGAGGTGGCACCGGGCGTCAGCGTTGACGACGTGCGCGCAGCCACCGGTGCCGAGCTGCACGTTCCCGCCGACCCAAAACCAATGCGCGTCTAAGCTTCGCCTTGCGCGAACGTCGCACCGACCCGCGCGATGCGGAACGCCGCAAACTCGACGAGCAGCAGCATTTCAAGCACGGCCACCGCCAACGCGCATAAGCCGCCGTTTACGGTGCTGCGGCTGAAGTACCCAACCGCAATCCAAGCGGCGGCGGGCGGCGCGAGCGAGAGGTACGTGAGCAGCATGCGAAGCATCGCCACGGGCCCGCGCTGATCGAAACTCGAAGGAAAAATTGCGTAGAGCGCAAGGCCGATCGAACGCAGCAGCACGATAACGATTGCGGCGATCGGAACGCCGAAGACGATGACGACGGGGGCACGCGATGCGATGCCCCACGCAACGAACGCGCTTGCGAGTACCGCGGTCGTGCGCCATGAGGCAGCGGCCACCCACGCGTAGAGACGCGCTCGAATCGGATCGGCGCTCAGCCACCAGATCGGCTTACGCAAATCGCCGGCGAGCGCAACCGCGGAGCCCAACGCAAGGAAAATGACGAGCAGGTTTCCCAGACTTGCGCCGATGCCGAGCGAAACGCCAAGCGTGTCGTCGGATTTGCTCGCGACGATCCCTATGGCGGCACCGACGATTGCCGCCCCCGCAAGTCCGAGCCAAAACAGTCGCTGCGATCCGGGCGAGCGCCGGAAGCCGATCCATTCTTTCCAGAAAATAGCCCAAGCGCCGGGAAGCGCGCGCGATTCGCCCGCGTGCATCGGCGTTGACGCCTCGCTCGTCGCGTATTTTGGATTCTGTCCGAACGTGAAGCCGCGCTGTTTCATGCGCGCGCGAAGTTCGTTGTAGCGCTCGGAGCTTGCGTACAGTTCGGGATAGAGATCTTTGGCGCCGACGTACGCCGCGAGAAGCAGCACGATGAAAATAAGGTATTCGATCGCCAGTGGACGCCAATTTCCGGCGAGCATTGCGTCGGTCACGCGGCCGAAGCCGGAACGAACGATCGCGTCTGAAGTGCCTTGCAGCGACGGAACCAGCATTGCGCCGCCGAGCACGAGCAGCGGAAGAACTGCAACGAGCGCCACCGCTGCCGCTGCGGCATAGCCGGCGAAGGCGCCGAACCGGCGCTGCAGTTTAACGATCGGCACTCCGACCGCCGTCGAAATCGCGCTCAGGCCGACCATCGCAAGGCCCATGCCCGCAACCGTTCCCGCGCCCTTGAAGATGATTGCGTAAAAGACGATCAAGAAGAGTAAACGCCCCACCAAACGCCACGAACTGCGCAATTGCAGCCACAGGATGACGTTGCGCTCGCTCAGACGCGAGTCGATCAGGAAACGCGCATCGGCTATCGACGAAAAGGCGGCGACTCGTCCGCCTGCCGCACTGAAAACGCCAATGCCCGCAAACCCGAGCGCGGCGAAAAAAATCGCGGATGCGAACGGCTCCGAAACGCCCGAATGAGCTCCATGATATCGTCCGCCGTAAGAGCGCGTGAAGCCGATAAAGACGAAATATCCGGCGGCGAGTACCCACAAAATCGTGCGTCCGGGCTCGCGTACGATCTTCTTAGCCGAATTGACGAGCTGGCGAAACTCGAGGTACGCCAGCGCGCCGTAGTCGTTCATCGGGTCAGTTCGAGGAACAAGTCTTCGGCCGACTCTTGTTCACCCGATTGTGCTTGCAGTTCGGCGAACGTTCCGGCCGCTATCGCTTTTCCGTTTTTCATGATGACCACGCGATCGCAGATTGCCTGGGCCTGCTCGAGCATGTGCGTGCTGATGACTAGTGCGCGATGCTGCTCGCGCAAATCGGCGATGATCGCGCGAAGTTCGCGCTGGCCGAGCGGATCGAGCCCGATCATCGGCTCGTCGAAGAGCACCGCGGGCGTATCGGCGAGCACGGTAGCGGCGATGAGCGTTTTTTGGCGCATTCCTTTGGATAGCGCTTGACCGATTGTGTTGCGGTTCGGCGTCATCTCAAATCGGTCGAGCAACGCTTCGCCGCGGGTTTGCCAGCCGTCGGCGAGGCGGCAGCTCTTTGCGACGAACACCAAATGCTCCCAGACGGTGAGCATCGGATAGACGTCGGGCGTTTCGGGAATCAGCGCGACGGTGCGGCCGCGTTCGGCGCCGAGGTCCTTGCCGTCCCACGTGAACGTCCCGGCGTCGGGTCGCAGCAACCCCGCCGCGCACAAAAACGTCGTGCTCTTGCCGGCTCCGTTCGGCCCCAGGAGTCCGACGATTTCGCCGGCCCGAACCTCAAACGAAAGCCCGTCGACCGCTTTTTTCGAGCCGAACCGCTTGACTAACCCGGCGATCGAAAGTGCAGGCATGCGCCCGTTTTTCCGAGTGCGCGCAAAAAAGTCCCCCGGCGAAGGATTGCCGAGCTGCGTTAAACGGTCGCTGACGTTTGAACGTGCTTGGTGCTGGGGTGCGTGTGGAAGAAGAGCCACGGCACGGCGAGCATCGGCGCGATCGCGCAGGCCGCGATTGCAATCGCGTACGTCGAACCGAACTTCACGAGCAGCGCGGCCATGATCGCACCCGACGACGTGCCGATGGCGAATGAGAGGTTGTACGCTCCCATCGCGACGCCGCGCGTGCGCCGGCTGCTGTATTCGAAGAAAAGACCGACACCAACCGGCACGACCGCCGACCACGCAATTCCGAGCAGAGCGCCTGCGATCAGTACCGTCAACGGCGTATACGCGCGCGCGGCAACGATGCATCCGGCCACCTGCGCGACGGCAACCGGAAGTGCCATCAACCGCGGTCCATATTTGTCGACGAAGCGTCCCGCCGGGTAGCGCAGCGCGAACGTGAAGAACGCCATCGAGGTGAAGATCAGCGCGCCGTTTGTGATGCCGCGATGGGTGAAGGTGAGCACGGCGAGCGATCCGTTGACCCCGCTCTGCAATGCTGCGGCAATCAAAAAGAGCATGGCCGGAAGCCAGACCGAACGCATGAGAATGGTTCGGGAACGGTGGGCCGTCAGAATGTCATGACGCGACGGAAGCAGCCACATGGCCGCACCGCCGAGCGCGGTGAGAATAGCGCCGTAAAGAAATTGCTCCCGCCCGATGCCGATATGCCACAGATACACGGCGCACGCGGGCGCGAATGCGAAGGTGAGATTTGCGAGCATGCCCAGCGTCGATACTGCGGAAACGCTGCGCTGCGCCGGAACTATTTCGGTGACGTACGCAAATTCGCCGGTGACGAAAGCCATCATGGAGAACCCGCGGAGCGCCACGAACGCGCCGCCCCAAATGGGTCCATGCAAATACGCAAGGCCGAGATTGGAGAGCGCCATCAGCACGACGGCAACGCGAATGGTTAGGAGCCTGCCGAATCGATCGACGAGTGCGCCGACCGGAACGCTGCCAAAGAGTTGGGCGAACATGCCGCCGCCCATTGCCAGTGCGATCTGCGGAGCATTCGCGCCGTCTTGCAAGAGCGCGAGCGGCAGCGCGCCGGTGGGCAAGTTGCAGGCAAGCTCCGTCACCATCGTCGCAACGATCAGGAGCAGAAAGGGCCGTCGGTTCATGGGATTAGTTTGCGATTATTCGCGATTCGTCCCGAAACTGCTCCCGATAAAGCCGCGCGTAGGCGCCGTTTCGCGCGAGCAGTGCCGCATGCGTTCCGCTTTCTGCGATGCGGCCGTTCTCGACGACGAAAATAACGTCCGCCGACAAGATGGTGGAAAGGCGGTGCGCGATCACCAGACTCGTGCGACCGCGCATGCATCGGACCAGTGCCGCTTGAATCGCCGCTTCGTTGTGCGAATCGAGGGAGCTGGTCGCTTCGTCCAAAATCAGCACGCGCGGGTCTTTCAACAGGACGCGAGCTAGCGCAAGCCGCTGTCGCTCGCCGCCGGAAAGCTTGTGGCCGCGTTCACCGACGATCGTGCGATAGCCATCGGGAAGCGAAGTGATGAAGTCGTCGATATTCGCATTGCGGCCGGCTTCGCGAACCGCCGCATCGCTTGCATCCGGCTTCGCATATCGCAGATTGTTTTCGATCGTATCGTGAAAGAGATATGTTTCTTGCGAAACGATGCCGATATCGCGGCGGAGCGATTCCAGCGTGACCGTGCGCACGTCGTGGCCGTCGATGCGTACGCTGCCCGACTGCGGATCGTAGAAGCGCGGAACGAGCTGTGTAATCGTCGTTTTGCCGGCGCCCGACGGGCCGACGAAGGCCGCGACTTGCCCGGGCTCGACGTGGAAGCTCACGCCGTCGAGCGTCGTGCGATCCGGCCCGTACGAAAAGTGCACGTCGTCGAAGCGGATGTCGCCGCGTATGTGCGGCAAAACCGTCGCATTCGGCGGCTCGTACTCTTCGGGCGTCATATCGAGGTAGTCAAAAATGCGCTCGAACACCGCCAGCGCGCTGACGACTTGCACTTGAATTCCGGCTAGCGCTGCCGCCGGCCCGTATAAGCGGCTTTGGATGAAGGTTATAAACGCGTAGATCGTGCCGATCGTAATAGCGTTGACGATCGCGAGCCAGCCTCCGCCGAACCAGACGATTGCCGGACCGACGACGACCATTGCCGTTACCGATGCGAGGAACCAGCGACCCACCATTGCCAGATGAATCTCGAGCCCCATGAGATTGGTGCCTACGTCGAAAAAACGATTGCGCTCGTAGTTTTCCCGTGCAAACGATTTGATCAGCGAGATTCCCGAGATCGAAAGGGTCTCTTGAGTGATCGATTCGATCTCGTCGCGCTTCTCGCGCGTTTTCTTGCGGATGTCGTACATCCGGCGCCCAACCGGCCCGAGCGGTGCGATCATCAGCGGGACCGTAACGATTGAAAGCAGCGCCAACCGCCAGTTCGTTGCAAACATCCACACGACGGTCGTCGCGATCAGAAATACGTTGGTCACGACTGTCGTGAGCGTGCCGGTAACGACGCTATCGATATTGTCGACGTCGCTGCTCACGCGATTCATGATCTCGCCGGTTTTCGTGCCCGTGAAGAACGAAAGCGGCATTTTGTGCAGATGCGCCACCAAATTCGTGCGAATATCGCGCATGATGCCTTCGCCCACGACCGAGTTGAGGTAGCCCTGCAGCACGCCCAAGCCGGCCGCGATCAGGGCCGAGGCGATGATGAGCGCCACATCGATTCCGAGCGTCCGCAAACTGCGATGCGGAATTGCGACGTCGAAGATATTCTTCGTGACGAGAACAGGGAACATGCCGATGATCGCCTGCGCGAGCATGCACGCGAGCACGACCGCTTCTTGGCGCCAGTAGGGCGCGAAAAACGCGCCGATGCGCCGCCAGTCGACGCGTCTGCGAACCTTCGGTTTGTCGGGCCCGTACATGTTCGACCACATGAGCCCGTGTCCAGACATCATTGCGCTCTTAGTAACCGGCGCCGGCGCGCGGGGTTTGCGCCCTTCGACAAGCTCAGATGACAAGCCCTTCGACAAGCTCAGGATGACGAGGTTGGGGATGCCGTTAGGAAAGGGAGGGTGCTTGCGAGTGTGGTTATTTTTTGCCGTTGCGGATAGAGGAGAGTTCGCGGAAGAGTTTTTTCTCTTTGTCGGTGAGGGTTTGCGGGAGTTGACCGATGAGGCGCACGTATTCGTCGCCGGCGCTGCCGCTGTCGCGCACTTTGGGCATGCCTTTTCCGCTGAGCCGCAGGAGGCGATTGTTTTGCGTTCCTTCGGGAATCGTCATCGTGACCGAGCCGGCCATCGTCGGCACTTCGACCTCGCCGCCGAGGATGAGATCGTAGAGATTGACCGGCAAATCGACGTAGAGATCGTCGCCTTTTCGCTTATACGTCGGATCGGTAAGAAGCTTGACGACGAGGAAGAGATCGCCGTTGCGCGCGCCTCCCATTCCGCCGCCGCCTTGACCCGCCAGACGGATGCGCTGACCCTCGGTCACGCCTTTGGGGATGGTGACTTCGAATTTCTTATTTGTGAGCAGCCGCCCGGTGCCGTGACACTGCGAGCAGAGGCTGCCGCGATCGGTACCCGTGCCGTGACAGCGCGGGCACGTATCTTCCAACTGCAGCGAGACGGATTTCTTTCCGCCTTCGTACGCGTCGCGCAGAGTGAGTTCGATGGTCGTCTCCAAGTCTTGCCCTCGCTGCTGTTGCGTGAACCCGGCGCTTTGCGCCGTTCCGCGCCTGCCGATTCCGGAGAAGAACATGTCGAAAAAATCGGAGAACCCGCTTGGAGCGCCGGTTTCCGCACCCCCGAAACCCGCTCCGGAGCTGAAATCGCGGAAGGTCGCGTCCTGCTGCGTGCGATAACGGCGCTGCTGCTCGGCTTGCCGGGCCGCCTGCTGCCAATCGCTGCCGAGCACGTCGTATTTGCGCCGCTTTTCGGGATCCCCGAGGACTTCGTACGCCTCGGAAATCTCCTTGAACTTCTCCTCGGCCGCTTTGGCGTTTTCGGGATTGGCATCGGGATGCCACTTGCGCGCGAGCTTGCGGTATGCCGACTTGATATCTTTTTCCGGAGCGTTTTTGGGAACGCCCAGAAGCTGATAGTAGTCTTTGTAGTTCACGCGTTAGTCGCCGTTCTTTACGACGATCACTTTCGCAGGACGCAGCAAGTCGTCGCCAAGGCGATAGCCCTTTTCCACTTCTTCGAGCACGACGTCGTCTTCGGCGCCTTCGGATTTCTGCGTGCCGATCGCTTCGGCGAGGTTCGGATCGAAGGGCTGGCCCTTCACGCTGAAGGTACGCACGCCTTCGCCTGCGAGAACGGCTTCGAATCCCTTGAGCGTCTGGACGATGCCGCCGCGCAGCGCGCCGCTGTTCTGGTCTTCGTAGCCGAGCGCGCGCTCGAGATTGTCGATAACCGGTAGGAATTGACCGAGCAGTTTTTTGCGGCCCGAAACGGCGATGTCGGCGATCTGCCGTTCGATACGCTTCTTGTAGTTTTCGAAATCGGCCATCGCGAGCAAAAACTTGTTGTAGTTGTCGTCGGCGCGCGCATTAGCCGCTTCGAGTTCCGACGTTGCTGCATCGCTCTTCGATTCGCTTTCAGTTTGCTGAGTCTGGTCTTCAAACATTCAATCTGTTCCTGACATGAATAATCGTAAAATCAAAGCGCTCGCGCCCCCGTCCTTCGACAGGCTCAGGATGACAGGCTCAGGATGACAAGGTTGGAACCGTGTCATCACGAGCCTGTCAAAGGACGAAGGACGAGGGACGCGCGCTTTTTTTGAGAGCGGGTTACTTGGCTTCTTTGAAC
>JALYTZ010000051.1 GCA_030854025.1 Vulcanimicrobiota bacterium | reverse complement strand
CGGTCAATCCGACGTAGTTGCCGTACGATTTCGACATCTTCTTCACGCCGTCGAGCCCTTCGAGCAGCGGAACCGTCATGCATACCTGCTGGCGTTGCCCTGCTTGCGCTTGGAAGTGACGGCCCATCAATAAATTGAAGAGCTGATCGTTGCCGCCCAGCTCCACATCCGCCTCGAGCGCAACGCTGTCGTACGCTTGCGCGACCGGGTATAAAAACTCGTGCAGCGCGATCGACACGCCGCTCTTATACCGCGCATCGAAGTCATTTCGTGCAAGCATCTGCGCGACCGTCACGTGAGAAAGCAGTCGCAACAAATCGGCTAACGACAGCTTCGCGAGCCACTGCGAATTATAACGCAGCGTTACCCGTGACATGTCCAGAACCGTACCGGCTTGCTGGGTGTAGGTTCGCATGTTCGCTTCGATTTGTTCGGCTGTCAACGGTGGACGCGTTTCGTTTCGACCCGACGGATCGCCGATACGCGTCGTAAAATCGCCGATCAGCAGCGTTACGTTGTGGCCCGCCTCGACGAACTGCTGCATCTTGCGCAAAACGACCGCGTGACCGATGTGCAGGTCCGCAGAGGTCGGATCCAGGCCGAGCTTGATAATCAGCGGCCGGCTCGCATCTTTGATCCGCGTTGCGAATTCGGTCGCCGTTTCGACGTGGTCGAAACCGTCGAGCAGTTCTTCGATTGAGAGTACGCTCACCGTCAGCGGATTTCAAAAACCGTCACGCCGCCGCCTCCCTCGTCTTCGTTACCGTAGCGAACCGCGCCGACGGCCGGATGCGAACGGAGAAATTCTTGGAGCCCGCGACCCAGCATGCCGGTCCCTTTGCCGTGAATGAGCCGCAGCGAAGTCGACCCCTCAAGAACGGCGTCATCGATCCAACGTTCCAGCAGTGGTTCGGCCTCGACGAAGCGTTTGCCGCGTACGTCCAGTTCGGAGCGTATCTGATTGGCGGCTTCGAGCTTCGCAGCGCCGCCTTCCGACCGATTCCGCCGATTCGCTCCGCTCGTCGATGAATCCGATTCGCGGCGGAGAAGGTCGCCTCTCTCGACGACGGTGCGCATGGCACCGATTGCCACCAGCACCGTCGCACCGTTGTCGGCGATGACCGTGCCGTCCTGATCGTACGAACGAATGCGAACCGGATCGCCCGGTTGGAATAGACCGGCATCCCGGGTTTCCCCACGTTCGGACGCGATGCCGAGATCGTGGTGCATCGTATCCAGCGTGCGGGAAAGGAGTGCACTTGTGGACGGCGTGACACGCGCGCGGGTGCGACCCTCCGCGCGCCGTTCTAGTTCTACGGTGAATTCGCGCAAGGCATCCTGCATGCGTTGCTCGGCACGCGCGGCGAACGTTCGACGTTCGCGCTCCAGCGCTTCACCGCGCGATCGCACGGTGTTCTGCAGCAGATCGACGTGCGCGCGCTCCTTCGCCAGCGCCGTTCTCTCGGTCTGCACCTGCGCATTCACTTCGGAGAGTTCGGCCAAGGCTCGCTCATAATCGCGTTCGCGCGTGGAAAGCAATGACTCGGCCCGAGCGATAAGCTGCGGCGGAATGCCAAGCGCTCGCGCAAGCGGAAATGCGAGTGACTGGCCGGGCGCTCCGACGTCGAGCTGATAGGTCGGCGCGAACGTCCGCGGATCGAACCGCACCGATGCGTTCTGCACGCCGTCGGTTGCATGCGCGAAGAGTTTGAGCTCGGTCGAATGCGTTGTAACGATGCCGGCGGCGCGAACCGCGAGAAGCCGTTCGAGCATGGCTATTGCCAGAGCCGCCCCGCTGGTCGGTTCCGTGCCGCCGCCGATTTCATCGACGAGTACCAGTGCGCGTTCGTCGGCGTCGCCGATGATCTCACGCATGCGTCGCAAATGGGCCGAAAAAGTCGACGCATTCTCGGCGATGGATTGCTCGTCACCGATGTCGGTGAAGATTCGGGTAAAGCGCCCGATCTGCGTGCCGATCCCCGCGGGAACGTGCATTCCGGCATAGGTCATCGCGACAAAGAGTCCGACCATTTTGAGCGCGACCGTTTTGCCGCCCATGTTCGGACCGCTGATCACGATCAATCGGGAAACTTCGTCGATTACCACCGACTGTGGTACCGCACGCGCGCCAAGCAGCGGATGACGTCCGTCACGCACCGCAATCGTGGGTGTGTCGGCTAACTCAGGCGGCGATGCATTCATCGCGCGGGCGACCTGCGCTTTGGCGACGAGCAGGTCGATCGACGCAAGCGCATCGACATTCGCTTCAATTTGCGCGGCGTGCCTGCCGACCAATTGAGAAAGCGATGCCAGAATACGTGAGATTTCGCGCTCTTCCTCGATGCGCAGCGTGCGAACTCGGTTGTTCGATTCGAGCGAGGCCAGCGGTTCGACGAAGAGCGTTTGACCGCTGGAGCTGGTATCGTGCACGATGCCGGGGAATTCACCTGCGAACTGCGCTTTGATCGGCACGACGAATCGGCCTTCCCGAATCGTCACCACTGCGTCTTGAATGGCATTTGCGTACTTCGAAGAGCGCAGCATCGATTGAACGCGTTCGCGCGCGTCGCTCTGCGCATGAAGCATGTTTTTGCGAATCCGCATCAGCGCCGGCGACGCGCGATCCATCACGGCGCCGCGCTCGTCGATCGCTTCCAGCACGTCGCGCTGCACTTCACGCAGGGGCGCATACGGCGCGATGACTTCTGCTAAGGCATCAACCAACGTTTCACGGACTTTGTTGACTGCCGCTGCCGCGGCAGCAACCGCGTCGGCGACCGCGCGCAATTCCGTGGGGCCAAGGGTCGCGCCGACTGCGGCCGTGCTGGTCCATTCGGCGGTGTCGTGCGCCGGCATAACGTGCAAGTCCATCGATTCCACGAGCGAGCGCACTGCGCCGGTGCCAGCCAGTTCGGAACGCACGCGCCCAAAGTCGGCAAGCGGACCGAGATCCGCCGCCGCCGCGCGCCCCCGTTCGGTGCGCGTCTGCGCCACGACACGTTCTCTAACGCTCGCGAAATCAAGCGTTTCGAGCGTTCGCGAATCTGCTAGCACGGACGGGAGCCTAGCGCAGTTTGCGCTTGAGCAGTTCCTGAACCAGTTCGGGATTGGCTTTACCCCGTGACTGCTTCAGGACTTGTCCGGTCAAGAAACCGAGAATGTTCGTTTTCCCATTTCTATAGTCGGCCGCTGCTTTTTCGTTCGACGCGAGCACGTCGTCGACAAATTTTTCCACCGCGCCGGTGTCGCTGGTCTGCGCGAGTCCCTCGCGATCCACCATCGACTTGGGCGACCCTTCCCCGGCCCACATGCGCGCGAGTAGTTCTTTGGCGATCTTTGAATTGACCGTTTTCGATTCTACCAACGCAATGAGTTCGGCGACGTGTTCGGCGATCACCGGCGACTCGTGAACGGGCAGCCCGCTTTCGTTTGCGAGCCGCGAGAGATCGCCGAGAACGAAGTTCGTCGACTGCTGCGGATGATGACTGGCCGCAACGACCGCGTCGAAGTACCCGGCAAGCGGAGCATTGTCCAGTAATTGCGTGGCTTGCGCGGCCGTCAATCCGAATTCACGGTGATACCGTTCGAACCGCGGCAACGGCAGTTCGGGGAGTTCGGCTGCGACGCGATCGACGGTCCGGCGATCCAATTCGATCGGCACGAGATCCGGGTCGGGGAAATAGCGATAGTCGTGCGCTTGTTCTTTGCTGCGCATGGAGTGCGTCGTTTCGGCTGATTCGTCCCATCCGCGCGTCTCTTGGATGACGCGACCGCCCGATTCGACGATTGCGATTTGCCGGGCAATTTCGGAGTCGATCGCGCGATGCACCGATCGGAATGAGTTCATGTTCTTGATTTAGGCCTTCGTTCCGTACTCG
>JALYTZ010000150.1 GCA_030854025.1 Vulcanimicrobiota bacterium | reverse complement strand
TGTTCTTTTTTGAAGGCAACTATCACGAGTACGAAGCCAATAAGGTGGCGCGACTCGGCGAAGAAGCTGCGAAGCCGCACCGGATCCGCTACCGTCCGCTTTCATTATCGTGATTCGAACGAACATTCGAACCAAGGCCATTCTGCTGAGCGTCGTGCCGTTGGCATTTCTGCTCGTGCTGCTTGCGCTGGCGCTTTCGCTGCAAAATCACATCGACCGCACGGCGGCATGGTCGCACGAATCGGCCGGAATATTGAACCAGTCGGCGCTCGTGATGAAAACGCTCGAAGACGGAAGCCGCAGCGTCGTTACGTATGCGTCCAGTCACCGGCCGTCCTCACTAGACGGACTGCGCCAAGCATCGCTTGCCATGCCGATGGAATTGGCCGCGCTGCGCCGGCTTACCGCGCAAGAGCCTGCGCAAGCGGTTCGCGCCGCGCAGCTCTCGGCGCAGATGCGCCAAGGCTTCGCCATTTTGAACGCGTATGCGCGCGATCTGGAGACCGGTCAGGGAGCGAAAGCGCGTGCCTTGGGCGCGTCGCCGGCAACGCGTTCGCTCAGCGCGCATCTCAATGCGACCGATGCGAACCTCGAACAACGCCAGCGCGAGATGACGATCGCGCGTTTCGAAGAATTGCGCAGCCAGCTTCAGACGTTCGGTCTCGTGCTGGTGCTCTGCTGCGTCGTCGGTATTCTGCTCACGCTCTTCACTACCGCGCGTTTTGGATTCGGCATCGCGCA
Source organism: Vulcanimicrobiota bacterium (assembly GCA_030854025.1). Classification (GTDB taxonomy): domain Bacteria; phylum Vulcanimicrobiota; class Vulcanimicrobiia; order Vulcanimicrobiales; family Vulcanimicrobiaceae; genus JALYTZ01. Next base: position 1,341 of record JALYTZ010000150.1, on the reverse strand, counting down.
CCGGCTGCAAATCTTGGCGGACAATGCGCGTCGACTCGGCGCCGGCGAAACCACGGCGCCAATCGGCGGGAACGACGAGATCGTCGACCTCGACACGGCGTATCACGACATGGCGCGCCGGATCGCGCGCGAGCACGACGTCGCGACAATGCTCCAGCGCGCGCTGCTTCCGCAAGAATTGCCGAAAATTCCGGGGCTGCGCATCGATACCGCATACATGCCCGCCGCGCGGGACACGGAAATCGGCGGCGACTGGTACGACGTCTTTTCGATCTCCCCGTCGCACGTTGGAATCAGCGTCGGCGATGTCGCCGGCCACGGCTTGCGCGCCGCAACGACGATGGGAGCGGTGCGCCAGGCCGTCCGAACGGCAGCGCGTGTCGAAGCCGATCCGGCAACCGTTCTCGGGCACGTCAATCGCTCGCTGTGCGCGGACGATGGCGACGTCGTAACGGCGTTTCTCGGCATCCTCGAACTCCGGAGCGGACGGCTGCGGTATTCGATCGCGGGACACCCGCCGCCGCTGATTGTCAGTGCGGCCGGCGTGGTCGAACCGCTCGAAGAAGGCGGCCTCGTGCTCGGCGCCGATCGCGGCGCGCGCTATGCCGAGAACGAGATTTGCATGCCGGCGAACACGGGGATTTTGCTTTACACCGACGGGATCATCGAAGTCGAGCGCGACTACTTCAAAGGCATGCGCGACCTGCATTCGGCCTTCGAAGCCGAACATGCGGCCAATCCGCCCAATCTCGCCGAAGCGATTCAAGAACGCATTTTCGCGCGAGCCGAACCGCGCGACGATTCAGCGATTCTCTTCGTCGGGATCACCGGAAACGGCGCAGCGCCCGCACTGCAACGGCGCACGACCTGGACCGTCGATGCAAACGTAGAACGCGATGCGCGACGCGTGAAGCGCGAAGTGGTACGGCAAATAAGCGCCAGCGTTCTGAACCACGGCGATCTCTCGTGCGCGGAACTGATTTTGGGCGAGCTGCTCGGGAACGTCGCTCGTCATACGCCCGGCACCGCCGAAGTGACGCTGGAGTGTGAACGCAACCGCGCGGTGCTCCATATCCTCGACCGTGGCCGCCCGTTCTCGTTGAAGGGCCGAATCGTGCCGGACGTTCTAGCCGAGAATGGGCGCGGGTTATTCTTGGTTCGTACGCTGGCACTCGAGGTTGTCGTTGAACGCGTATGCGACGGCAACCGCATCTCGGCCGTCCTTCCGGTGGCATAGCCTAAAGCGCTGTCACCGGTTCTTCAACGACGGCGGGCGGTTCGCCGTCGGGGCCCTCGCGCGGGGCATCGGTTAAGGCCGGCTGTGCTTCTTCGACGCTCGCC
>JALYTZ010000148.1 GCA_030854025.1 Vulcanimicrobiota bacterium | reverse complement strand
GATGTCAAACATCTGCACATCGTGTCGTACGGATGTGAGCCGCATGTGACCGCAGCGTTGCTGTTGCGCGCCGACGCTCAGTGACCTAGTCCCTAAATGCACTAGGCAAAGGGTCCTGGCAAGCGGTGAATTGAGAGCGATGGCCCGAACCGCAGCGAAGGGCCAACGCATGCGCCCATTTTCAATGATTGTCGTCCTTGCCGCATTGACGACCGCCGCCGCGCCGGCAGCAAGCATGGCTCGCTACCACGGCACGCCCGACCTCGCGCTTACGTCTGCTCTCGTGCAGGCGGGCGGAGGCCCGGCGCACTTTCACGGCGGTCAATTCTTCGGCGTACTGCTAGGCCCCCATTCGTCGGATATGCACGCGTTTGCGGTTCGGTTCGGGCCCGCACGAACGGCGCGGTTTGCGCGCACGCTGACCTATGCGATCGACGATTCGCTGCGCGTCGCTACGGCGGCCGGCGTAACGCTGCCGGCGCCTTCGCAGCGCGTGGCCACCGACGGTGCGCTACTGTGCGCGGGTCTCGCGCGTGACGGCACGCTTGCAGACGGACGGTTCGACGTAGGATACATGATCGAGCACCTCGTCTCGCGTCCGGTGCACGTCGCGATCATGCACGACATCAACGCAAATCCAGCGTATGGGCCGCGAACCAATGCTGATTTCCACGTGATGCTGACGGCGGCGGTCGCGCGCTGCCGCACGAAATACGGATTGTGATCGGATTGGTTTCACGTACGTTGGCTTTTGCCGTTCCGCTATGCGCCATGATTGCGTGCTCCACGCAGCCCTCGTCCACGCAAACGCAAGGGTCGCAGCGCACGGTGATCTCGGATGCTTCCAGCCGGGGCCTCGGGCTGTGGAAATGGAATTACGTCGGGAAATGGGAGTTCGTCCACTTCAAGCGCGACGGACGCTCCTTGGGAACCAGTTCGCGAAGCTTCCACAAAGGCAGCATTCTTAGCGTCGCATTTGCCGGCAAGCGCGTTCGTCTATACGGCGTACTCGGCACGAAGGGCGGCTACGGTCTTCTGGCAATCGATGATACGGACGCATATTCGCGCGTCAGCTTTTATGCGCCGTCAAAACGCACGCACGCGCTCGTCTACGAGAGTCCGCCGCTAAAGGCGGGAAATCACGCGCTGGCGATCATCGTCACCGGGAAACGTCCGCCCGGTTCTTCCGGCACGTTCGTCAACGTCGAGGACATCGAAGTCGAGCGCTAACCACTACCGCGCGATCGGCAGACCCGATGCATCGAGCGGAATGCCCGCAAACAACTTCGTGACCTCATCGTAATTCTCGACGCCGCTCGCAATATGATTGCTCTGCAGATAGCGGTTATAGACGCGCCACGACAATCGCGACAGATCGAGATTGACGAAGTGCGCGTTGCGCGCCCGAAGAGCCGCGAAATCTTCCCAAACTTGCGGAACGAACGTCCGCTTCGAGTACCGTTTCGGCGGCGGCAGGTACAAAAACAGTTCGAGCCGGCCCGAATATTGTGCGATGGCGCTCGGATCGCGCAGACACGTAACGACCGCAATGTAGTTTGCTTCGTCTTCGCGGTTGTAGCCGGCTGCATGCGACCATTCGTGCGCGAGCGAAAACGGACGCTCGAACCAGAGCAGATCCGGTGCAAGCTGCGATTCGAGTGAAAACGGATTGATGAACCCGCTCGTGCCGGTGGCATCCATGAACGGCGCTGCTATTGTCGGTTTGGGCTCTCCGACGCGCGGGGTCCACGAATCGCCGGCCCGCTGCACGACTTGCGTCCACGACGCCATTGAAACGCCATTGTCCGCGGACGCGCGACGCTCTTCTTCGTGCGCCGGCGGTGCAAGACGATTCATTTCAGCAATCGTTCGATCGCGCAGCGCGAGAATCGTTGCCGGCGTTACGCGAGCCGGATCGTATGCGAGGCGATCTTGCACGGGCGGCCGCGCGTAGCCCCAGCCCCAGCCGGCGTAAAACCACAGCGCGTACACGCCGGCAACAGCGAGCGCATCGAGAAGCGGCCGCAGTCGGCGCGAAAGAATCGCCTCTACGGTTCGCCATATGACGAGCGCGACGCCGACGAGGCCGAAAAGGTCACCAAGTGCAAACGGAAGATGCAGCGTTATCGCTGCGAGTGCGTGCTGCCAGCGCGGGTAGCAACCGTTACTAAATGCGGATTCCACCCACTGCGGCGGCGGATGCCACAGAAAAGCCGCCGCGCCGAGTACCACCGCAATGGCCTCGGCAACGGCGAAAAAATGAGAGCCGCGAAATCGCGTGGCTTAGCGTTTCGAAAACTGGAAGCGTTTGCGGGCGCGCTTGCGACCGTACTTCTTCGATTCTTTTTCGCGCGGATCGCGCGTGAGCAGCCCTTGACGGCGCAGCACTTCGCGCAGCGAATCGTCCATGGCGAGCAGCGCGCGAGCAATGCCGTGACGGATGGCGCCGGCTTGACCGGCGATTCCGCCGCCTTCGGCTTTCACGTCGATGTTGAAGCGCGTTAAGCTCTGCGTGGCTTCGAGCGGCTGGCGCACGATCTGCTGCAGTGTGGGACGGGGAAGATATTCTTCGACGGGTTTTTTGTTGACCGTGATGATGCCCTGCCCCAGCGAGAGTTTCACTCGCGCGATCGAGCGCTTACGACGGCCGGTTCCTTGAAACGTTTCGCTCACTAAATAGCTCCTACGCGAGTGGCTTGGGCTGCTGGGCTTCGTGCTTATGCGCCGAGCCCGTGTAGACGTTGAGACGGCCCAACTGCACGTCGCGCATGCGATTGGTGGGGAGCATTCCGCGGACGGCGCGCTCGATGAGTCGCTCCGGGTGCTTGTCGCGCACTTCGCGCGCCGTCTCCGTATTGAGACCGCCGGGAAAGCCGCTGTGGCGGTAGTACACTTTTTGGTCCCACTTGTTTCCGCCCAGTTCCACTTTCTCGGCGTTGAGCACGATCACGTGATCGCCGTCGTCGATGTGCGGGGTCCAGGTCGGTTTGTGCTTGCCGGAAAGCGCGCGAGCGATTCGAACGGCTAACGTCCCCAAGCGCTGGCCTGCGGCGTCGACGATATACCAGTCATGCTGGGTCTGCGCGGTCTTCTGCTGATACGTACGCATGTTTCTAATTCCTTGGGCCTGCGGCAACCGGATGAGTATATCGGCTGCCGCCTGCGCAGTCAAGGAAAATCACGGAGAATATCCTTGACTGATGATTGAGTCGTCAATTAAAGTAAATCGATGATGACTCAAGCGTTGGCCCTCGCGGTGGGCATTTCGCGTGCGGACGCATGGCTGCGTCGCCTGATGGACGCCCAGCTCGGGGCCGTCCACGGCCTCGGCTATACCGATTTCCTGGTTCTGGCGGAGATTTCATCGGTCGTCGGGCAGCGGATGCGGTCGGTCGACCTCGCGAAGCGTCTGATGCTCACACCTTCGGGAGTTACTCGAGCGTTGATTCCGCTGGAAAAGATCGGGCTGATCGCCCGACGCGCGCACGATCGTGACGCTCGCGCTGCCTACGTTTCCCTCACGCCGGCCGGGCATAAGCGGCTGGCCGAAGCCCTGCCCACCGCCGAGCGCATCGTAGGCGAAGCCTTCGACGCCGCTCTGACGCCGGCCGCTCAACTCACCGTCCTCGGCTTCTTCGAACGGCTAGGCTACGCCGGCGCGTGAGCCCCGTCAACTGCTTGCGGTGACGAACGTTTGCGCGGCGGCCGCCCGCCCAAATTCTTCGGGCGCATCCAGCAGCTTCGCCTGCGTTCCCGGCCAGCGATACGTGCCGGGAGTGACGACCCGAACCAAATAGTCGAACTCATAAACGCCCGCATCCAAGTGCTGCGCAAACGCTTCCACGCGATCGTGGTAAATGCGCTGGTAGTCGATTTGCCAGCTGCCTGCGAGCGGAGCGTAAAACGCCGGCGTCGTGGAGAACGAGGTGTCCACCGCTTCGAAGCCCGCCGGGAGCGGGTCGCTCAGCAGTACTTTGTCGACCGGATGATCGGTGATTATGGAAATCGCGACGTCCAGCACCTGGCCGGATGCAAACGTGAGCGGCGCCGGCGCGGCCAAGCCGATCGTATCGAGGACGCTCGCGTCATTCGCGCGCCGAATCTCGCGTTCGACTCGCAGTCCGGCGATTCGTCCGGGCGCATCGGCAGGCAAGTGGTACGAGTAGTCGAGGATGTAGTGCAGCGTCCCAGGCCGGTCTTTGCGTAAGATGACGTGCGACGCGCCGCGAATGCGGGCGGCGGCGAGCGTAAGCGTTGCCGGGTGCGCTGCATCGTCGCTGGTGCGAATCGTACCGAGTATCGTCGAACCCGCGAGCGCCGTAACGTTGAACCCGGAACGCTGCGGCTCGTGCAGCGCGAGCGCGGTCAGCGCGCGAAGCGCCGCATCGCTTTCTTGCGGCGACGGCCACCCGCACTTGCAGGCTTGGTCGAGCAATGCGCGCGCGGCGGCGTCCATTCGGCCCGGCGTTGCGCGGTTCGCAACGAGCAATTGCAAATACGATGCTTGGGCTGAAACCGGCGAGTACGGCCATCCGTCAGCATCGGAGACGGCCGCGTAGCGTCCGGTTAGGTAGGCGGAACGCTCGATCTCGGAGGCAAGGGTTTGCGCTTGCGAATGCCAGCCCGGCGTCGATTGCAAATAGCGCGCAAGCGCGGTTTTTTCGCCGATGCCGTACGCGGCGCGCCCGGCGTAGAGCGCCTGCACGAAGTCGGTGCGCCGGTCACCCAGGTCCGCGAGTGCTTGCAGCATCGTCAGTCGCAGACGCATCTTGCATTGCAGATCGTCGCACGACCGGTCGACTCCATGGGGATCGGCGAGCGCGCGCACGAGATATGGTTTGGCGCGTGCGATCGTTGACGAATCGACTGCCAAGCCGGCGCGCTTTGCATACGCAAGCGAGCTTACGGCGTACGCACTCGCAAACGCGTCCGACGAATCGGCTTGCGGCCAAAAGCCGAAACCGCCGTCGAGCCGCTGCAACGCCGCGATCGCCGACACCTGCGCGGCCGCACCCGTCGCCGGTCGCCCGAGCAGCGCCAGCGATGCTGCCACTCCGAGTCGAGCGGCATGCGATGAGAGAAAGTCATCCGGTTCGCCGTTCATAGCGCGATCGGCAGCCGCTGCGATCTGCGGCCGTAACGAAGACGCGACGACGATTCGGATCGTTCCGCCGTGGGCGCGCGCGTCGAATGGAATCGATACGATACCGTTCGAAGCGCCGGCATCGATGCGCGATTCGGTTACGTCCGCATTGCGGATGACAAGCGGCACGGAAAACGCGTCCGAATGCTCGCCCAAGGATGTGAGGAACTGCATCGTCGCTGCCGTTCCAGCGCCGACGATCATCGGGAAGCGCAGTCCATTGATGCCGGGTTGTACCTGCGGCGATGCATCGAGCGTTTGCGATCCGCGCGCGGAAGCGAAGGTGAGCGCGCCGGTTAGGCGGCCTTGCGTGCGAACCGATGCGGCAGCGCTGCCGTTATCGAGCACCGAGACGCCGCCATCGAAGCGATCGCCGGTTCGCGCAAACTGCGGAAGCAGTGCGTTCGTGACCAGCGGCTTTGTGGTAATGAAGGTTGCGTCGGCGGTTGCGAAGTGCGGCTTGACGGCGGCATCCGCGGCAACGGCCAGAATGCGCCACGTGGTTAAGTCGTCCGGCAGACGAAATGCGACGTGCGCGTTGCCGGATGCGTCGGTCAACACCGATCCGGCGAAATAGGCCAGCGGCGAGAATTGCGTGCGAACGCGCGTGCCGGCCGCACCGGCCAGAAATCCGCCGCCGTATCCCCAGCCCTTTTCCGACGGCGGCCCCGGTTGCGCCAGCGTCACGTCGGGTCGGCTGTCGGCGAATCGCATTGAAATCGGTTGTTCGGCAAAAACCGTCTGCACGAGATCGGGCGGGCGATATCCCGAAAGACGCAGTACCGCATCGTTTGCAACGATCAGCGTCACTTGTCCGCGAACGGGGCGCCCGTACCGATCGCGTAAACGCACGTCGATCCCCTGGCGCGAACCGGGCTCGGTACGCGGCTGCTGCGCCTGCACGCGCAGCGCAAGGTACTGCGGATGAAGATCGAGCGCGAGGGGCAGCATGCCGATCCGCACGAGACTGTCGACGCCGCGCGCGTTTGCCGGATTCAGCGGAGCGCCGCGACGCACGAGAACCGCGTGAACGGCGGCGTTCGGGAAAAAGCCGGGACGTATCGGAATCGAAACGCGCGGAGCGTTCCCGTCGATATGAATGCGGCGTTTCCAAAGAATGCGATCGCGCACGACTTCGACGTACAGGTCGGCGCGCGCATACGGCGATGCGACCGCGAGGTTTGCAGTCTCGCCGATCCCGTACGACTTCTTATCGAGTTGGAGCGAAAGCGCGCTTGGATTTTGCCCACCCCATGCCGCCTCGCCCGGTCCAGAAATCCACACCTCCGAATCGCTGGCCGATGCGTCGCTTGCGGCGCCCGCAATAGTGGCGCGGATGCGGTAGGGCCCGGGGAGCTGCGGCGTGAGCGCGCTGCTCACCGGTCGCGTCGCCGAGACGACGTCGGCGTGCGCGACGGTGTCGTATTGGACCTGGTCGCGCCCGGATTCGCTGCCTTCAACAATCTGCGTGACGCTGCTGTAGCGCATCCGCTGCAGTACCAGATGCACGTGCACGCCGGCTTGCGCTTTCCCGTTCGGATCCGTGACGATGATATCGCTTTTCACCGGCCGGCCCATGGTTCCGACGAAATCGTTGTGCAGTCCGATGAGCGTCGCGCTGGGAAGCGCCGTGAACGTCTGCGTATCGCTGGTGGAGAGATTCGAAACGTCGCTGACCTCGAGGTCGACGTGGTAGGCCATCGGCATCGGCAAATCGCTATCGACCCGTACGGTCGTCGATGCTCGTCCGTTCGCATCGAGCGTAAGCGGCGCGGTCAAAACGTCGGCCGACAGGCTCGGCGGATCCTGCGGCCAGAACCATTGACGGCCGAATGAAAACTCGTCCCAACCAGACGGATGAAACGCGATCGGTTCGCGCGTCACGTGCGCGACCGCGCGTGCATCGCGCATCGGCGCACCGAAAAGGTACCTGGCCGAACCGGTCGCGCGAACCGTCGTATCGGCGGGGGCATAGGCGCGATCGAGCGCCAGCGTCACGCTGAAATTGGGCGGCTTGAATTCGGCAACGCGAAACGAACCGGTAATCTTTGCGCCGTCCGGGCTCGTGGCGACGATCGTGTAGTAGCCCAACGCCTGCGATTTGCTCAGATCGAGCGGAAATGAAAACGTCGCGTAGGCGTTGGTCGTTTGGGGCGGCAGAACTCGTTTGCTGCCGTCGGGTGCAAACAACTGCAGCGTGTAGCGCGCCGCGCGGTCTGCGTGGAGTACGCCGTTCTGAAGGACGTAGCAGACCGCGGAAAGCCACGCGCGTTCTCCCGGCTGATACATCATGCGGTCAGAGTAAATCGTCCCGCGCGAGATCGGTTCGCCGCCGGTCCAGGTCGCATCGCCGTCGTACGTTTCCAATCCGCTATACGGTTCGCTGCGAAGGTACGTCCAGTCGTCGCCTTTGCGCGCGATGACGAGCAGCGAAGGCGCTTCGTCGGCCGGGCGATTCCCGATGTAGCAGCGTTCGATCGCAATTCCCGTTACCTCGAGGCTTCCTGCAGCGTCGGTCGTGCCGCTCGCGCACGGCATTGCGCCGCCGGGCTTTTCGCCGAGGTGCGAAACGTACACGTCCACGCGCGCGCCCGAAATCGGCGCGCCGTCGCGCAAGCGCTGCACCGAAATCGCGCCGCTCTGCGTGAACCACTGCGCGTCGACGCCCAGATCGGTCAGTGCGACCAGCCCAAAGTACGGCAGCACGAAGCGCTGCTGCGGAATTGCGGCCGTAACGCCGTAGGCAAGAACTCCGTTTGTCGCGCCCAGCCGTTCTCGGACCGGCACTTCGATGCTCGTTTCGCGATCGCGCGCTGGGGATGGATGCGACTGCGTCCAGCCGGAAACCGGCGGCAAGATGGAGTACGCCATGTCGCCGTACACCAAGTCGGCCGGCTCGACGGGCCGGTACGCGGACGCATACGTGTTGCGCGGCAGGTTTACGACATGGTACACGAGCCGCAGGCCGCCGGTCGTCATGAACGTGTTCGTTCCCGACGGCGCCCACAGGTACGGCGCAAGATTCGCAGTGCGAACCGTCTGCGCTGGGCTCGAAAGCGTTTGCCCGAAGACGTCGCGCAAGCCGGAGCCGAAACTGACGCGATACGTCTGCTGCGGCTGCAACCGGTACGGATTGACGTAGAGCGTCGTTCCGTCGTCGGAAAGTGAGGCCGCCTTCCCGCTTCCGCGCGAGGGCGTAACGGTGACGTTCGCATCGATCGTTTTCGGGTCGAGCGCGTTATTGAAAACGATCGCGGGGTCGCCCCCGGCAAAATGCGATTCGCCGGCGGAATTCGGATTGGTCATCGCGGTCGTTCGCTCGATTTGCAGCGGAGCAAACGTCGTGAAAGCGCGTTCGAACCTCGCGGCGCTCGGCAGATTGCCTTCAGCGGGGGCCACGCCCGGTTCGATCGTTAAGCGATACGGCGCGGCTTGGGGTAACGCATGCGCGGGCGTAACGTTGTAGGTCCACGGCGCCCCCGACTGCTGCGGTGCAAGCGTAGCTCGCGCATCGACGCGATCGGCAGGGGTGACGAATTCTGCGTGGCGTTCCAGCGATGCGCGGTCGAGCATCGTGTTGGCTGAAACTTGAATGACCGGGTTCAAGCCGGTCACCGGCGTGCTTGCGCGTCCGTCAGTTTGCGTCGGAAGCGCCGTTATCTTCAGCGGTTGCGTTTCGAATGTCCAAGCCAGGTCGCGCGTAAGGCGGTCACCGGCTAGATCGTGCAGCCCGGCTTTGAGCGTAATTCGAACGCGCGTTGCAGCCGGAAGCGCACGATCCGCCTCAAAGCCGATCATTCGCGGCGTCAGAACGCGGAAACGTCCTGGAAGCTGGGGAGAGATTTCGAACTGCGCGAGCACGGCTTTTTCGGTGTCGGTTTCCAACTGCTGGAGGGGAAGCACCGGCTTCGTGAAAATGACGCGAATCTGCGCGCGCGACGCGGCGCGCGACGTCGGCGAAATCGAGCCGATCCAATTCGGCAGAACGGGCGCCGGCAGCGATGAAACCGATGCGAGCGGCGCGGGGCTGGGCGCCGGCGGGGCACACGCGCTCGTCGACGACGCGCAAAAGCACGCGAGTCCGAACAGCCACCACATTCTGCCCATCGTTACCGGAGAGCATTCGCGACACGCGTGCCGAACCGTTCTTTCCCGTGCGAAATTCGTCGTTAGCCCGATCGTTTGCCGCAATGCTGTTGGCTGCGTTCGCGTTTGGCATCGCGGCGCACGCGGTCGGTATTCGGGCGCGCGGGCTTCGCCCGCCGGACGGCTCGATCGCGTTCGTCGATCGCTCCGGAATCCCACTGGGTACGTTTTTGAGCTCGGATCAACGGCAGCAGATGGCCGTTCCGATTGACCGAATTTCGCCGCAGTTCATCGCCGCCGTCGTCGCGGCCGAAGATGCCCGCTTCTATCGGCACGGAGCGGTGGACGCGCGATCGCTGGCGCGCGCAGTTTGGCAGAATGCGCGCTGTTCGTGCATACGAAGCGGCGCTTCGACGATAACGATGCAGCTCGCGCGCATGCAGTTCAGCCTTCCCGACTCGCTTCACGGAAAATTGCTGCAACTCTGGTACGCCTGGCGCATTGAAATCGGAACCGACAAGCGCAGCATTCTTTCGGCGTACGCGAACGAGGTCGCGATGGGCGGCAACGTGTACGGAGTCGAAGCCGCCTCGCGCATCTACTTCGGCATCCCGGCATCCGATCTCGACATCGCGCAAGCCGCTCTGCTGGCCGGGATTCCAAACGATCCGGTCGGGCTCGATCCGCGCGCGCATTGGGCAGCGGCCCGGCGGCGCCAGCGGTACGTCATTGCGCGCATGTTCGAAACCGATGCGATAACGCGGAAAGAAGCCGACGCTGCGCGGCGCGAGCAGCTGCATCTTTCGTCGCCCGGCGATGAGTTGCGCGCGGCGCAGC
>JALYTZ010000140.1 GCA_030854025.1 Vulcanimicrobiota bacterium | reverse complement strand
CCACAGGCTTTTGCCACAGTTGCATTAACTGCGCATGCGTCTCGGCCCTTCCCCCCAGTCGGTTGGCCAACGCGCTCACAATGGCTCTCCTGTTCCCGCGACGATTGCAAGGAATGCAGCGAGCGACTAGACGATGTGCATTAGTCGCGTGTCCTTACGAGCAAAGGGCATGATCGAGAGCGACGGCCCCCGATCGTTTTGTACGAATACGCTGGTCACGGTCCATCCTGCCTGGTACACCGGTTCCATCATCTTCGGAACGTTTTCTTTTGAAAACGGTAACGTTGAGCGCTTCCTGCATCACGCATACCACATGCTTTGCCTCCTATCCAGCGCCAGCAGAACCCCTAAGTCGGTTAAATTGCGGGCTCTTCCATAACGAGGTCGTTCGTAAGCTTGAACGCATTCAGGGTCGCCGGCGTCGTACGCGGACGCACGTTTTCAAAAGAGATCGACGCTTGCACGTACACCAAACCGCGGTACGACATCGGCGCATCTGCACGCTCTTGTGAAATATAGTGGGCGTCTCCGACGTCTGCGAAATCGACGGTCCATGCAACACCGGTGCCGGGACCACTTGTGAAGTTTAAGGCCTCGCGCAGTTTTTCGACACTGAAGGTGTCTTCGTCAATCCATAGATCACGCAAGCGCAAGCGTCTATCTTTCATGCGGACGGGAACGAGCGCCAGATGATAACACGGTCGTCCTACGACCGTTTCCTCTCCTGCAAGAGTAATGTTGTAGTCATGCGTGTATGCGGTGACGGCGGCAATTTCGCGAAGTCCGCTCGAAGGTTTTGGCGTTGGCGAAGGCGTGGAGCGAGGGTTGGGATCGTGGAACGCTTTGCGAATTTCGGAGACGATCTCTGAATCGCTCTCGCGTTGCGTGGGCGGCATGGCAGAAAACTTTGCCATGCCGAACGAATACGTCGGCGCGAGTCGTGGAACTCCCAAGAAATCGACGGGCGGCTCCGGTTTACCGCTGAAGAATAGGAACGACATATTTACCCCGCGTCCGCTCGCGGGATGGACGCGTTCGTAGTCGCTTACCGGGTCGACGAATATCTCGTCGTTCGTCGCGTTGTACGCGCTCGCATATCGCTCTATGCGCTGCGTTCCACCCTCTTGGACGCGAACGGCAACGTCGTAATCAAGGTACGGCGGATAGTGCTGCGACGCGAAACGTTCTTTAGCCCTAGCGAAAATTGCGTACGGATCGAGTTGCGCATTCGCCTTTGAAAACGCACAAAGGCAGATCGTCAATGCCGTCAGTACGCCGGCCAGCCGCATAAGCATCGTACGATATACGGAAAAAATGCTTGCGGTGTTTCCCTTGCGGCCTCAGGGGGTCATCGCGATCTGCCGCTCTGCGTCGCGCCCGTCAAAAGCGCCTTTTCTGCTTCGTTCTCCAGCATTTTTTAGCTCGGAGCGGCCGTTGGGGTATCGGTAGGCAACGGTGTTGGTGTGTCGGTCGGCGACGGTGTTGGTGTGTCGGTCGGCGTCGAGGATGCGGTCGGCGTTGGCGACGGAGACGGGGTCGGGTTGGGCACCATAAGAGCTATATACTGCTCGGCGTCCGGGCCGTCGTAAATCGCCACGGGTACTTCGCCTGCCGGCATTGCGTCGAAGGTTGGGACCAGCGTAATGTGGCTTCCGTTTTCGGCCGTCCCCCAGTCGTAGATCTTCCCGCTTGCGCTGAGCAAATGACAGCGATTACCACCCGCCGTTAATGAAACAGCCACAACGCCCGGCGGGAGCTGCACCAATGTTGGCAGCGAGCTGCTTGCAGTCCCGCCGTTTCCAAGATTGCCGTCAGACCCGTTTCCCCAAGCATATATTTCTCCGAGATTCGTCAAAGCCAGGCTGTACGTTTCGCCGGCCGCGATCGCGCTAACAATTGTGCCTGCCGGTAGTGCAACCGGCGTTGGCGTGCTTCTGTCGGTCGTGGTTCCATCTCCCAACTGCCCATATCCATTCGCTCCCCATGCGTAAACCGCACCGGTGCTCGTCAGTGCGAGACTGTGTCCGTCGCCGGCTGCGACGTCCACAATCTGAACGCCGGGCGGCATTTGTACGAGGACGAGTGACGTTGACTGAACGAGCGTGCCGTTTCCAAGTTGACCGTTTGCGTTTAGACCGGCCGCGTACGCATTTCCGCTGGAACTGGCAATGAGGCTATGAAATTTACCGGCCGCAATCGCTACAGCAGCAGAATCCGAGCTCGGTAAGGTGACGGGAGATTGTAGAACGCACCGCTCGCGCCGTTCTCCGTCGTGTATTTCCGAAGCGTGCTCCGTGCCGATCGATGAGAAGCCGCCGTAAGCGTGCCTGGCACGATGGGCGAAGAATGGTTACCGGAGCAACCGGCGAGCAACGCGACAGCGCCGATCTGTCCAGAACCAGAAAGCCCATCCGTGAATTTGCGAGCGGCAGCGCACCGTCGACTCCGTCAACCCGACTATCGCCAACGCAGCAAAAAAAAAGATCCCTTTTGGGGGATCTCTTTGAAAATTGCACCGGGAAGGACTCGAACCTTCAACCAATTGATTAAGAGTCAACTGCTCTACCATTGAGCTACCGGTGCTCGTTTTTGCGCCCTCCGGGACTCGAACCCGGGACCAACGGCTTAAAAGGCCGCTGCTCTACCGACTGAGCTAAAGGCGCTCGCCGTAACTGCCATAGTGTAGTCTCGGTATGCGCGATTGGCAAGCCGGATTCCAGGGCGATGCATACGCATTTACCCGAGCCTATCCTTCAAGCAGAGGCAGAGCGTTGGGAACGCGCAAAGTTTTCGGGATAGAGCGCAACCATGTCAGCCGGGCTCAGCGGACGCGCGTACATATACCCCTGCGCAAAGCGGCATCCGGCGTTGCGCAGCATGTCGCGCTGGCGAGGCGTTTCGACGCCTTCCGCGACGACCCGCACATCGAAGGCCTCTGCGAGCGTCATCAGCGTTCGCACGATGGGTTCGCTTGCAAGTTCGCCGTCGATACCGGAGACAAACGACCGGTCGATCTTGATCGCGTCCACCTTAAACTGCTGGAGGTATCGCAGCGAAGAATAACCGGTTCCGAAATCGTCGATGCAAATCTTGAATCCGCATTCGCGTATGCGTTCGAGGACGACGTTGGCACGCGTTCCGGCATCGAGCACGACGTTCTCCGTTATCTCTACGGTAAAATCGCTCGGCGCGAGTCCGTGCTGCTCCACCGTCTGCCTCAGATTTCGCTCGAATTCGGGGTCCGTGACTTCGGCCGCCGAGACGTTGACGTGCATCATGAACTCCATCGCGGTGCCGCGGTTCTTGCGCCACATCGCAAGCTGCTTCGCCGCCGTTCGAAATACGAAACGTCCAATCGGCGCTGCCAGCCCTGTTTGTTCGGCAAGTGCGATGAACTCGGTCGGGTTGAGCTCGCCCTGCGTCGGGTGGTCCCAGCGAATCAGCGCTTCGCACCCCACTAAGCGGCCGTCGTTTAATCCCACCACCGGCTGGTAAACCATGCGGAATTCGTTTCGTTCGATCGCAAGACGCAGATCCGTCGTAAGCTGCAGGCGCTGCTGCGCGCGCAGATGCATCTTCGAGTCGAACAATGCATAGTGGGTGTGCGCGCCCCCGGCGTTCCTTGCATGCTGCATGGCGATCTCGGCGTCGCGCATGACGTCTTCGGCGCGTTCGTAGTTCGAAGAGCCGATGGCGATTCCGACGGTAGCGCCGAGATATACCGATTTCCCCGCTACCAAATCCGGTTTCGATACCGCGTTGAGAATTCGCCGCGCGAGCGTTTCTACGTGGAGGATATCGCTTAACGACCGTACCAGAATCGCGAACTCGTCGCTTCCCAGCCGGGCGACGACGTCGCGCGCATCGATCGAGCCGCGAACGCGCTGTGCAACTTGGGTGAGCGCGAGGTCGCCCGCAGCATGGCCCATGCTTTCGTTGACGTCCTTGAAATGTTCGATATCGACGAAGAGCACGGCGAAGAACGAATCGAGCAAGGCGTCATCCTCGGCGAACCGGCCCCTTAGATGTTCCTCGAAGAGTTGCCGGTTCGGCAGCCCCGTTAGCGCGTCGTGCATTTGGTCGTGCAGTATGCGCCGCTCGCTATGCTTGAGGTCGGTTTTGTCGCGGAACATGCAGATCGCAAAGAGCGGACTCTCGATCGGACCGTTTACCATCGAGACCGTAACGTCGGTCCAAATCTCACGCCCAAGCGGCGAGCGAACGTGCTGCTCGAACTCAAAGGTTTCTCTCGCGCCGGAGAACACGTCGAGCAGTTCGGCTTCGTGTCCTTGCATGGCCGCGCCGATCGAGTCCTCGAACATCGTGCGGAAAACCGCGTTTGCATCGACGATCGCGCCGCTGCGGTCGACGATCGCTATACCGATCGTCGCTCCGTCGAAAACCGCACGGAATTGCGCTTCCGAAAGGCGCAGCGCTTCCTCTGCTTGCTGGCGCGCGAGTTCGGCGGAAAGCCGCGCCGATTCTCGCCGCACACGAAGAAGCGCTTGACGCGATCGACGAGCCGCAAATTGTGCGACGATCATCGCGGCGCCGATAAAAAAGAGGGCACCGAGAGCGTACAACGCATAGACGTAGCGATTGCGCATTCTGCCGACGTCTGCCCGGTGTTGCAGGCTTGCATCCAGAGCGTTTCCAAAGGCATCGAACGCTCCACGAATCGATCCCGCAAGAGCAATGGCCGCGCTGTCGGCTACGTTGCGCGATAGCGCCGGAACCGGCTTCACCAGCAGCCGATCCATCAACAGCGTCCTGAAGGCGCGGCTTTGACCATAAAGCGATCGTTCGATGCGCGGCAAATGCGAAAACTGCGCGGCTCTCTGCGGAATTGCGACGCTCAACCGTTGCGAAATATTCGTTACGTCGTCCGTCGAAAGATCCGTATAGGAGCGCAGCGAGCCGACGTTATCGGCGAGCGTGAAGCGTTGCGGCAGGGTTAGCGCGCGGTCTTTTATCGCAAGGTCCACAAGGGTCTGCACGCGTGCAAGCGCACCGAGTGCTTGAGGCAATGCAATCACGCGAGCGTCGGCAAGATTCTGCGCCGTTTCACTTGCATCGTAAGTTAAATTGGAAGCGTCTTCCATCGGCTGAAGCGTCAATTCGAGCGCCGTAACGACGGCTTGGACGGCCTTAAATGACGCCGCCCCCGGCTTCGCCGAGTATGCAGCGTTCCACGCATTCAGCAGCGAGTTGCCCCGGTCGGCAGGCGCGATCGAGCGGGAGGTGCCGCGATTGAAATCGCTTACGATTGCTTCGATGCGACGACCGGCTTCGGTGCGCAAGCGCGGTAACGACGCAAGGTTTTCATCTACGATCAAGGCTTGCTCGTAAGCAAAGACGCTTCGCATCGCCGCAACGACGCGCGCGCTCATCGCGATGGCCGTGCGCTCGCGCATCGCCGATGCAGGGTTCAACGCCGCCTCGCGGTGCAAGCGCGTCAACTGAAACGATACGCAAAATATCGCTACGATTGAAACCAGCAGCAGCGCGGGGCCGAGCAAGCTTCGCCAACGCGGCATCGTCGCCGCTTCGCCGTTCATCTGAAGAGCGGGGTTCCTCGGCGCCGGCCTCTGCTACCTTCGACGAATTGCTTAGTTTTCGTTAGGGAAGAAGCGCTAGCGCTGCCGATGCGACGGCGGGATTGAATGCGCCACCTGACGGGTCGTAGGCGTTATTCGACGGCACGTTGAGCCAATATCCGCTTACGATCGACGACGTCGCTTCGACGGCGGAGGCAATTTGTTGCGGCGTTGCCGCGGCGCCGTTCATGTTGGTCGTCACGCCGGCCGTAATGATCGCTTTCGGATTCGCGGCGCGCACTTGTTGTTCGATCGCTTGGGTAAAGGCGACGTATTGCGGAAGCGTTTGTTCCAGACGCTGCGACTGAATGTGATAGAAGTCGACAAGCGGCGCGATCTTCGCTGCAATGCCGCTTTGTTCGAATGCCGTCCATTTATTGTTGCTCGGCGCAATCACGTCCATGACGTCGATGCCGAGCGCGCCGATTACCATATAGCCGTGAGCGTGCGCGAGAGCGGCGAATTTACGCATATATCCAACGGGGTCGGCTTGCTCGTTTGCCGGCGTGAAGTCCCAATTTTCGCAGTCGTACATTACCGCCCGTGTGTTCGGCGGCACCGTGCCGCTCGCCACCGCTGCCTGAAATTGAGCGAAGCTCGTGTAGCTGAGCCACGGCACCGTATGCCAGCTTGCAGGTGCGGAGATGCCGGTTTTTATGGGCCACATAACGACTTTTCCTGGACGCGCGAAATAGTGCAGCGCGACCGGATCGGCGCCCAGCGTTCGGGCTGCCGCTCCCGACGTTAATATCCAGAATTGCGATCCCGATGCGAAAGTACCGACCGATCCGCCCGACGACTGCGTTCCACCCGGCGGCTGAGATGCCACAGGCGCGGGCGTTGAAGCGGGGCCGCCGTGAGACCCCGTCGGTGCGCTGCCCGTAATGGCGGGAATTGCAGGCGCCGCCGGCAGTGGCGCACTCCCGCCTCCGCCGCCCGAGCAACCTGCACAAAGAGCCAATACAAGAAGGGCGGTCTTTTTCACGGCAAATCCTTTTCCCGGTAGGACCTCGCCTGGGCGGCAAGGCTCGAACGCGTCGCATGCAGTCCATACGGCGACCTATAAATGTTCGGCCGGGCCGGCGGATGGCTACAGGCGCAGCCACGCCATTGCAAGTCCAAAGCGTAAAGCTCGTGCTAAGAAGCCGCGTTTTCGCATAGCTACTGGCCCTAAAATGAAAAGCCCGCGAAAACTTTCGCGGGCTTCGTATTGGGGTGACCAACCGGGATCGAACCGGCGACCTCCCGAGTCACAGTCGGGCGCTCTAACCAGCTGAGCTATGATCACCAAAACATGCGTCCGCGATCGCTCGGGGACCCCATTTGACTGAAATGCTCCGCAGCTTCGCTGCTGCGCACCCTGCACTTCGTGCGAGGGCCCAATAACCGGGCATCGATTCGCGCCCGGAGGGACTCGAACCCCCATCTTCGAGTTTAGAAGACTCGTGCCTTATCCGCTTAGACCACGGGCGCTCGAATGTGTCGTGCGAACTGGTCGGGACGACACGATTTGAACGTGCGACTTCTTGCTCCCAAAGCAAGCGCTCTACCAAGCTGAGCTACGTCCCGTCAGCGGAGCACTCATTTGGCTCTTAGGTGTTCGATCCTCCGAGCCTTTGCGCACCCTTAGAACGCAAGCTGATGAAATCCAATGTATCTTGTTGGATCCGCCATCGGTGTATCGGAAGCAAAGGCGAACGCGCGATCGATCGAAAGTCCGATCTTCGATGCTGCCTTCAGAACGCGAACGTTGTTTCCGGGAACCAGCGCAGTGCACCATGAAGCGCCGTAGCTACGCACGAGCGACGCCAGTGCGTACGCAAAGAACGCACCGCCGTATGCGTTCGACGCGCACAGATGCGGACCGATTTTTCCATCCGGCCAGACGTAGGAATATCCGACACATTCGCCGTCGAGCGTAAATGCCGTGCCTGTTGCGGCTTGTGCGAATGCATCGTGGTTGCCGGGTCGCGCGCAGCCTCGCACTTCGCGGTCGAGTGCATCGAGAGCGGCGCCGAAACGCCGCGGGTCGAGCGGAACCGCGCCGAAACGATAGTGGCCTGCCGCCATGCGGGCGAGGTCTTCTTCCCTTGGGATTGCCCCGGCAATGCGAACGACGGGGACTTGCAGTGCGATGCCGTGGCGCGTTGCAAACGCTAGTGCCGCGCAATCCATTGCATCGACGAGCGCAGCGCGCGAAACTTCGCTCGCCTCGGTAATGCGTTCAAAAAGCGCCGTACCGATGCCGTTGCGCCGAAAAGACGGCTCGACATACAGTTCGCTCACGTAGAGTTCTTCATCGACGGCGTTTGCGAAACCAAGGGCGATCGGCGTGCCGTCGTCGCGCGCCGCCCACGCGCCGTTGGACGACGCATCCGCAAGCCGCCGGTAGAGCCGAAGGCTCGTCTCGTCGCTCCAGCGACGGCGCGCGATCGTTACGATATCCGACTCGCTCGCGGGCGCGATCGACGCCTCATGCATCGCGTTCCAACGCTTCGCCCAGCGCTCGAGCCGCTCGGCCGCGATGGCTCAATCGGTTTTTCTCGTACTCCGGAATCTGCGCAAACGTCCGGCCGATCGGCGGATAAAAGAACACCGGATCGTATCCAAAACCGCCGTCGCCGCATTCCTGAAGCGGAATCTTGCCGTCGACCTCGCCCCGCACGACGATTTCACGCCCGTCGGGATAAATGAACGCCATCACGCAGACGAAGCGAGCGCCGCGATCGCTCGCATTTTGCAACTCGGCAAGCAGATGCGCACGCCGCTGCGGCCACGGCGTCGATTCTCCGCCATATCGCGCCGAAAGTACGCCGGGTTTCCCGCCGAACGCATCGATTTCGATACCGCTGTCGTCCGCCAGCACGGCGGCGTCGTTGATTCCCGCGCTCGCGAGCTGCTGCCGAAGCGCACGCGCCTTGATCAACGCGTTTTCAACGTAACTCTCTTCGCCCTCTTGCGGATCGCGGTACGCGGCATACGTTGCGACCTCTAAGGCGGATTCTTCAAACATCGCGCCGATCTCCAGGAGCTTGCCGCGATTTTTCGTCGCCACATACGTCTTCACGGACCTGTTAGTCTTCGAGTCGGAGCACTGCCATGAACGCTTCTTGCGGCAGCTCCACGCGCCCGACGCGTTTCATGCGTTCTTTGCCGACCTTTTGTTTTTCGAGCAGCTTGCGCTTGCGCGTTATATCGCCCCCGTAGCATTTCGCAAGCACGTTCTTGCGCTGCGCGCTCACGGTTTCGCGCGCGACGACCTTTCCGCCGATCGCTGCCTGGATCGGAACCTCGAACATCTGCTTGGGAATCAATTCTCGAAGTTTTTCGGCAAGCGCGCGCCCGCGCGCGGCTGCCTTGTCCCGAGCAACGATGAACGAAAGCGCGTCTACCGGCTCGCCGTTGAGCAAAATTTCGAGCTTCACGAGGTCGCCTTCGCGATAGCCGACGACTTCGTAATCGAGCGACGCATAGCCCTTCGTACGCGATTTCAACTGGTCGAAGAAGTCGACGATTACTTCGATGAGCGGCATTTCGAAACTCAAGATGACGCGCCCATCGTGCAGATATTCCATATTCGCAAGCGTCCCGCGACGCGCGATCGTGGCCTCCATGATCGCGCCGACATATTCCGGCGGCGTGATGATCGTGGCCTTGACGTACGGCTCCTCGATCGTATCGATGAGATTCATCGCCGGAAGTTTCGAGGGATTGTCGATCATCACAACGTCGCCGTCGGTCTTCGTAACGCGGAATACGACCGAAGGCGAGGTTGCGATGAGATCCAACGTGAAGTCGCGTTCCAGACGCTCCTGCACGATCTCCATGTGCAAGAGTCCCAGGAAACCGCAGCGGAAACCAAAGCCCAAGGCGACGGAGGTTTCGGGCTCGAACGAGAGCGCCGCATCGTTGAGCTTCATCTTATTGAGCGCTTCGCGCAGATCGCCGTAATCGGCGCCCTCGTTCGGATACAAGCCGCAGTAGACCATCGGGACCGCTTTTCGGTATCCCGCCAGCGGCACGTGCGCCGGATTGTGTGCTTCGGTTAAGGTATCGCCGACATCGATGTCGCCGAGCGACTTCACGTTGGCAATAACGTACCCGACGCTTCCGAGCGAGAGCTTCTTCACCGGCTTCATCTGCGGACCGAAGACGCCGACTTCGGTACATTCGTAGACGCGTTCGTGTGCCATCGACATGAACTTGCTGCCGGCTTTGAGCTCCCCGTCGGCCACACGCACGTATGAAACCACGCCGCGATACGCATCGAACTGCGCGTTGAAAACGAGCGCGCGCAGATGATCGCTGTGGCCCTTCAGCGGCGCGATGCGCGCGACGATCGCTTCGAGAATGTCTTCTACGCCGGTGCCGTTTTTCGCACTTGCGAGTATGCACTCGTTCTTCT
>JALYTZ010000096.1 GCA_030854025.1 Vulcanimicrobiota bacterium | reverse complement strand
TCCGTATTGCTCGAGACACTGACGGCGCGCCTCAACGCCGATTACCTTTTGGAACTCGCGCACCATGTAGGGGTAGGGATGCGCTCCGACGACGCTGCCGATAACGTAAAACGTATCGTCGACCCGAGCAGCCCATTGCCGAAACGCTTCATTCGTTGCGTCTTTGAGCGTCTGCGTACCGCCTTCAACGGAATGAACAGTCGCGCCGAGCAGATTCATGATGTACACGTTGAGCGCTTGCCGCTCGACGTCGAGGGCGCCCATGAAAACGTCGACCGGAATGCCGAATTTCGCACCGACCGTTGCGGTCGCGACGCCATGCTGGCCGGCACCGGTCTCCGCGATGATGCGGCGTTTGCCCATGCGGCGCGCCAGCAGCGCCTGCCCGACAGTGTTATTGATCTTGTGCGCACCCGTATGATTGAGATCTTCGCGCTTGAGCGCGAACGTAACGTCCGACACGTCCGCGGCGTATCGCAGCGCCCGATACACGGGCGACGGGCGCCCGACGAAATCGCGCAGGATCGCTTCGTATTCGGACCAGAAAGCGGGATCCGCAAAGGCGCTGCGGACTTCACGTTCGAGTTCGTCGAGTGCGGCAACGAGCACCTCAGGGACGAAACGGCCGCCGAAGTCCCCGAAGTAACCACGGGCATCAGGCTGCATCGGTATCCTTGACCGCTTGTACGAACGAACGCATTTTCAAAGGGTCTTTGCGCCGATCGGTTTCGACCCCGCTTCGCACGTCGACGCCGTACGCTCGTACCGTTCGAACGCATTGCGATACGTTTTCGGGCGTGAGGCCGCCCGCAACGATCACTTGACGCTCGCGCGCGATCGGCGCGATGAGGCGCCAGTTAAACGGAACTCCCGTTCCGCCGGCTTTGTGCGGATCGTGCGTGTCGAAGAGCACGATTGCGCGCGGATGTTCGTTGCAGGCTCGCTCCAATGATTCGGTCGTTGCGTCTTCGGCTACGTGAATGGCCTTGATCAGCTTTCCGTCCAAAGACGAAACGAAACTCGGTGATTCGTTGCCGCTAAGCTGAAGCACCAGATCGGGGAAAATGGCTCGCGCCCGATCGATGTCCTCGCGCGACGGATCGACGAAGACGCCGACCGGCGTGATGAACGGCGGCAGCTTGGCAGCGATGTACTTTGCTTCGCTTTCGGCAATGCGACGTGGCGACGGCGCAAAAATCATCCCGATCGCGTCGGCGCCGGTTTGGATCGCGAGCAGCACTTCCTGCCAGTTCGCACAGCCGCAGAACTTGATGCGCGTCCGCACGTTAAGTAGCCGCCGGCAAGCGCACCGCGGACTTAAACGATGCCAGCAGCGCCGCCGGATCTTCGGCACGCATCAGCGCTTCCCCGATGAGAAAACCCCGCGAACCGGCAGCGTGGAGGCGCGTGAGGTCTTGGGGGCCGCGAAGCCCGCTCTCACTGATGACCGTGACGTTCGCCGGCGCGAGCGGTAAGAGATATTCCGTAACCGTCAAGTCGGTTTCGAACGTTCGCAGATTGCGATTGTTGATTCCGATAAGCGTCGCACCGGCAGCGCACGCGCGTTCGAGTTCGGGCGCGTCGTGCACCTCGACCAATGCATCCAAATCGTACTGCGCCGCTTCCGAAAGATTCGCGTTCAACTGCTCGTCGCTCAGCGATGCGACGATGAGCAGCACCGCGTCCGCTCCGTATGCCGCGGATTGCGCGATCTCGTACGGCGCGCGCAAAAAGTCTTTGCGCAGCAATGGTTGGTGCGCGTTCGCGCGCACGATCTCTAGGTAGCCCAGTTCGCCTAGAAAATGATCGGATTCGGTCAGGACGCTGATGCAGTCGACTTCGGATCGATCGTACCGGCGAGCAATAGAAGCCGGATCGAAGTTTCGTGCGATCAATCCGGCCGAAGGTGACGCGCGCTTCACTTCGGCTACGATTGCCGGCCCGGTTGACGAACGAAGCGCATGAAGAAACGGGCGGCGGGACGCGCGGCTGCACAACGCTCGCTCCCGCACTAACGCGTACGGTTCCTCGGCTTCCTGGCGCGCGCTTACAAGTGCTTTCGCGCTAAAAATTTTCTCCAAGATGTCAGCCAAAGCTAAATCCTCTCACCCGCTCCAATAACGCGAACGCGCGGCCGTCGGACAGAATTTCACGCGCTGCCGCAAGACCGTCGGAGAGCGTTGCAGCCGCGCCGCAAACGCTCAGAACGAGCGCCGCATTAAGCGCGACAACCTCGGCTCGCGGTGACCGTTCGCCGCTTAAAGTTCGTTCGAACGCTTCGCGGCAGCGCTCGACGGACCCGCCGCGTATCGCTTCGAGCGGTACCTGGATGCCGTAATCGCGCGGATCCAGCGTCCATCGGCGCGTCCCTTCGCCGGTGAAACTGTAGACCAGCGTCGGCCCGTCACCCCCCACCTCGTCGATCCCGTCGGTGCCGTGAACGATTGCGCCGGCCTGCACGCCCAAGCCTCGCAGCACGTCACCCATCATCTCGAGCTGGGATTCGCGCGC
>JALYTZ010000082.1 GCA_030854025.1 Vulcanimicrobiota bacterium | reverse complement strand
ATTGCCCTTCGCGTTCGTCCACGGCATCGCTCCCGGTTTTCCCGTGCATCCCGCGCGTCGCAAGCGAGCGGTAAGAGGGTCGAGCGCGACGCGCGAAGCGCCAGGCAGCGCTGCCAGTGCGGCGCCGGGGCCCCCAAAAGTACGTAACGCGTTTCGCATGCCGTGAAAATACCCCAGTTCCGGGAAAACCTCGCGTATGGATAACAGGACGAACAAAGCTGCGTCGATTTCGGCTGCGGGCGTCGCCGCCGGAATCGTATTGACCTACATTGCGCGTAATGCACGCGCGCGTATGCATAAGCCCGTTGCGCAAACGCTCACCGCCCTCGTACCGCGTGAACGCGCGCTTGCGTTCATTGAATCTCAGGAATGCATGCTGGAAGCGGCGGGCTCTAAACGCGCGCTGGCAGCGGTGAACGACGTGGAATTGAGCGATGCGCCGGAAGGCCGCGGAACGGAAATCCGCCTTACCATGCGCAGCACCGGCAAGTACGACGTAAAGGACGTGCTGCGCCGCGTGAAAGCGCTGCTCGAAGCCGGCGAAGTGCCGACGGGAGATCGATTCGCATGAAGGCAGTGATTTGGAACGGCAAGCACGACATCCGTGTCGAGCAGGTGCGCGATCCCGAAATACTCAAACCGCGCGACACCATCGTGCGCGTCACCGCAACGGCAATTTGCGGATCCGACTTGCATTTGTACAACGGATTCATGCCGACGATGAAACCCGGCGATATCCTCGGACACGAATTCATGGGTATCGTCGAGGAAGTCGGGCCGGGCGTAAATATGTTGCGATCGGAGCCGCTGCAGCCTGGCGACCGCGTACTGGTTCCGTTTACGATTTCCTGCGGACAGTGCGGCCCGTGCACGCGCGAGCAATGGTCGCTGTGCGATAATTCAAACCCGAATGCATCGTTGGCCGAACGTCTTTACGGATATTCGTGCGCCGGGCTGTTCGGCTACTCGCACCTTTTCGGCGGCTATTCGGGCGGACAGGCCGAGTACGTCCGCGTGCCTTTTGCCGACGTCGGCCCGATCGTCATTCCCGACGACGTGGATGACGAGCGCGCGCTTTTTCTTAGCGACATTTTCCCAACGGGATATATGGCCGCCGAAAATTGCGATGTCAAACGCGGCGACGTGATTGCCGTGTGGGGCTGCGGCCCGGTCGGCCAGTTCGCAATTCGCAGTGCCATGCTGCTGGGTGCGGCCGACGTGATCGCGATCGATCGCATTCCCGAGCGCCTCGAAATGGCGCGGGCCGGCGGCGCGCGGACCGTCGATTTCGACGACGAGAACGTGCTCGACGCGCTCTTCGAAATGACGGGAGGACGCGGTCCTGACGCGTGCATCGATTGCGTCGGAATGGAAGCGCACGGCATAACGCCCGACGCCGTCGTCGATAAGGCAAAGCAAACGGCACGCGTATCGATGGACCGCGCGCACGTTCTCCGGCTGGCAGCTCAAGCGGTCGGCAAAGGGGGCACGCTATCGGTTCCCGGCGTGTACGGCGGGCTCGTCGACAAGATGCCGATGGGAACGCTCTTTGAAAAGGGCGTGCAGGTACGAACGGGACAAACGCACGTGCATCGCTACTTGCGTCCGCTGCTCGAGAAGATTCGCGACGGCTCGATCGATCCGTCGTTCATCATCACGCATCGCGGACGTTTAGATGACGCGCCCGAGTACTACGAGTTGATGGCGAACCACGAAGACGACTTCATAAAGTCATTCCTCGTCCCCGACACCGTTTCGAATGGGCGCAGCCGGCACACCCACGAATGGACGGTGGCCGGAGTGCGATAGGCGCTTAGCGCCGCCGGGGCCGCGAGCGATAGACGACTTGCGGCTTCGGCGCCTCGATGCTCGCCTCGGGTGAGAGCGGGTTTCGAGTGCGCTGGATCCGTTTGCCTAATGCGAATTCAATCTGGCGGATCAGCGGCTCTTCGTCGGATGAAACGAACGTAATTGCATCGCCCGTCGCTTTCGCGCGAGCGGTGCGCCCGACGCGGTGCATGTAGTCTTCGGCCGCATGCGGCACGTCGTAATTTACCACGTGGCCTAAATCGGCAATGTCGATACCCCGCGATGCGATGTCGGTTGCCACCAGAACGCGATACTTTCCGCGTTTAAAGTTTTCGAGGGCGCGCGTGCGCTGCTGCTGCGAGCGATCGCCGTGTATCAGTTCGGTCGGGATGCGATGCTTTTCGAGCGCCGCCGCGAGCCGATCTGCCCGCGCCTTAGTGCGGGTGAAAGCGATCGCCGAATAAATTTGATTGTCTTTGAGCAGCTCGATGAGCAGCTCGGTCTTCTTCTCCTGTGCAACCGCATACAGCGTTTGGGTGAGTCCCTCGACGGGCGACGCGGTCGGCGCGAGTTCAACGCGGGTCGGGTCGTCGAGCATTTCTCGAACCAGCGCAGAAATTGCGGCGGGCAACGTCGCGGAGAAGAACAGCGTCTGGCGGCTGCGCGGCACGCGGTGCAGAATCTTGCGAACGGCGGGAAGAAACCCCATGTCCAGCATGCGATCGGCTTCGTCGAGCACGAGCGTCGACACGTCGTTCAACTGGGCGGTGCCGCGAGTGAGATGATCGAGCAGCCGTCCGGGTGTCGCGACGACAATGTCGGCGCCCTTTTTGAGCGCTGTGGCCTGCGGGCCGAAACCGACGCCGCCATACACGGCTGCAATCCGAACGTCCGTGTACTTTGCGAG
>JALYTZ010000076.1 GCA_030854025.1 Vulcanimicrobiota bacterium | reverse complement strand
ATGATGAACAGCCCCAGTACAGCGCACACCAAAATGGAATTGCGGCGGCCGAAGCGCTGCGAAAGCCAGCCGAAGAAGATGCCGCCGACGATCGCGCCGACGGCGGCGATCGTGTTAACCAGTCCGACGTGCGCGGGGTCGAAATGATGCTGCTTTGAAAGGAACGTCGGATAGAGATCTTGCGACCCATGCGACATGAAATTGAATGCCGCCATGAAGACGATCGCGTACACGAAGAGCGGAGCGTATCGCCAAAACGTCCCGCGAACCGACGCGTTTACGACGTTCTGCGACGTTCGCTGCAGTTGTTTTGCTTGCCAGACTGCCGACTCGGGCACCTTGGAACGAATGTACAAGATGAGCAGCGCCGGAGCGACGCCGATCACGAACATCCCGCGCCAGCCGATGTGCGTGTACAGGAGCCCAAGCACGACGCCGGCAAGCAGATTGCCAACGGCATATCCCTCTTGCAGAATGCCCGAGAACAGTCCGCGCCGCTGCGGCGGAAGCGCTTCCATTGCCAGCGCCGCTCCGAGGCCCCACTCGCCGCCCATCGCAATGCCGTACAGTGCGCGCAGCACCAGAAAAACGGTGAGATTCGGCGCGAAGGCGGTGAGCAGTTCGATGAGCGAGTAGAGACCGACGTCGATCATCAGCGGAGTACGGCGGCCGTAGCGGTCGGCGAACCATCCGAACAGCAGCGCTCCGACCGGGCGCAAAACCAACGTGAGGGTCACCGCAACCGAAAGCTGCAAAACGGTTGCGCCGAAGCTGTCGGCGATGTGCGAGAGCACCACGATGACCAGAAAGTAATCGAACGCGTCGAGCGTCCACCCTAGAAAACTTGCGATGAACGTGTTGCGTTCGTCGCGCGTCACGTATTCGGGCTGCTCGCGGGTGCCGGTGACGGCGATAACGATGGCGATGCGGACGGCGCGGCTGACGATGCCGCCGCCGGATGATCGTCACCGTAGAGGACGAGAAGATACGTGCTGTTTTTGGGGACGGCGATCTTCGGCGGTTTGAATTGGAACGTCAGCGTCGTTCCGTCGAGACTCGACTTATTGTACGAGTAGAGCGGGTTTAGCGTCGCGCTCTTTTTCTTGTGCGTTTGAACCTGGAAGATTTGCACGGCGAAACCGCGTTTTGGAAGTTCTTCTTTCGGCAGGGTAAAGGCCGCGATCACGTTTCCGTCAAGCACGAATTTTTCTGACGGGGTAACCATGACGTCCATCAGCGCGGTCGTCCCCAGTGCTCCGGCGGGAGGATGGTACATTGCCGGCGCGTCTTTCGGATGGACCGCGAGTTTGAGCGTCATCGTCGGGCCCGCGGGAGTCGGGGTCGGCGACGGGGTCGCTAGCGCGCCGCTCGGCAATGGCGAAGGCGACGGCGTTGGGGTGGGAGCGGGCGTCGGCGTAGGGGTCGGCTTTGTTTTGTTTTTCGTCGACGACGACGGCGTGGGGGTAGCGTCGGGTGCGTTGAAGCGCAACAAGCACGTGTAACCGTTTAGGTCCGGACACTGCAGGCCGCTCGCGGCGTCGCTCAGCGCGAGCTGCGCCGTGTTCCCGCTCGGCGGGGTTGCCACTGCAGCGGCCGAGGCGCCGGGACCACCGGTTCCGGCGGCGTTCGGGGCTGAAAGCGGCTGATTGTCGCCGGGGCCGCCGGGCGGAATGATGCTGCCGCCCGGCGCCGACGTGCCGGTGCCGAAGTTGCCCGAACATGCCGCCAGTGCAAGAATACTTGCTACGACGATTGCGCGTAGGTTGGCGTTCATGATTTCGTCTCCACTTTGCGTGACAGTTCGTCCGCGAATTCGTCGATCGAAAGCGTGCGTTTAGCATCGACTCCGCGTTCGTTCACGCTGACGGTTGCGTCGGCAGCTTCTTGTTTGCCCACGACGAGAATGTACGGCACCTTTTGCGTTTTCCAATGGCGAATCTTATAGCCGAGCTTCTCGTTGCTCTCGTCGACTTCGATGCGCAATCCGCGCGCCGCGAGCCGGTCGCGAACCAGCTTCGCGTACTCGAGCTGCAGTTCTGAAATCGGCGTGACTACCGCTTGAACGGGCGCCAGCCATGCAGGAAAATTTCCGCCGTAATGTTCCACGAGAATACCGAAGAATCGCTCCATCGACCCGGCCAGCGCGCGATGGATCATAACCGGCGTGCGATCTTGACCGTCGCTTCCACGGTACCGCAGTTCGAACCGTTGCGGCAGCACGAAGTCGACCTGCACGGTGCCGAGCTGCCATTTGCGGCCGATCGCATCGCGCACGTTGATGTCGAGCTTGGGCCCGTAGAAGGCGCCGCCGCCCGTATCGATGCTGTACGGAAGATGCCGGCTTTCCAGCGCTTTGCGAATCGCCTCTTCGCCGACGGCGTCGGTTTCGCCGCGTTGTTCGGGCTCGCGGGTGGAGAGAAAATACTCGAATTCTTTGAAGCCGAACGCATCAATTAAGCGCAGCGCTTCATCGAGCGTCTGCTAGAACTCGCCTTGGAGCTGTTCGGGCATGCAGAAAAGATGGGCGTCGTCTTGCGTAAAGCCGCGGACGCGCGTGAGCCCGTGCAGCACGCCGCTACGCTCGTAGCGATACACGGTGCCGAATTCGCTAAAGCGCAGCGGAAGATCGCGGTAACTGCGCGGGTGACTCTTGTAGATGAGGATATGACCGGGGCAGTTCATCGGCTTGAGGCGGAACCGCTGTTCCT
>JALYTZ010000060.1 GCA_030854025.1 Vulcanimicrobiota bacterium | reverse complement strand
GAGCCCGACCAAGTCGTTCCCTCGTTTGCGCAACGGAACGTACGCGCCGATAAAGGCTGCAATATCGACGCGAGCCAGGATCTCTCGTTTCACACCTTCGTCAATGCGCATAGAGTAGTGCAGATGATTCGCGCCGCCCGGCGAAGAGGCCCTCGATGAAACGGATTTTCGATCCGGTCCACCACTTCATCGAGTTGTCCACAGCCGAAGCCCGCCTGCTGGATACGCCCGTGCTGCAGCGCCTTCGTCGCCTGCGCCAGCTCGGGTTAGCGTATCTGGCCTATCCGTCGGCCGAACATTCGCGTTTCAGCCACGCGCTCGGCGCTTTGGCAATGGGCACGCGGGTGTTCGACGAACTCGCGCGGCGCGGACGAGAGTTTTTCGAAACGCAGAGCGAGCTAGAGTATCAGCGCCGGCTGGTTCGGGCGGCGCTGCTGCTTCACGACATCGGCCACGGTCCGTTCAGTCATGCGTGCGAAGCGGTCCTCGGAATGCGCCATGAAGAGCGGACGCGCGCGCTGCTCGACCTTTCCGACATGCAAGCGCATCTTGCCGATCTCGACGTCGACCCGCAGGACGTCTTGGAGCTAATTCTCGGCTCCGCCGACGGCCGCTATCCCGCATTGAGCGAAATCGTCAGCGGACCGAATTTGGATGCCGATCGAATGGATTATCTGCTGCGCGATGCGTACTTCACCGGCGTTGCGAGCGGGCGGTACGATTCGGATCAGCTCGTCGGCTCGCTGCGACTCTTCGAAGTAGACGGACGCGTTACGATGGGGGTCGACCGTAGGGGCGTGGTCGCGCTCGAATCCTTCGTGCTTGCACGCTACATGATGTTCGCGTCGGTGTACTTCCATCACACCACGCGCATGTTCGAACGCATTCTGCAGCGCGCGCTCGTCGAACTTTGGCCCTCTCCGCGCGTGCTCGAACCGATCGACGAGTTCTTACGCTGGGACGATTTTCGCGTGCTCAACGAACTGCGCGAAAGCCCCTCGGAGAATGCTCGGGCGCTGCGCGAACGGGTTCGGATGTACGCGCTCGCCGCCGAATTCAACGCGGAGGCGGACTTGAGCGCGTACGAACGGTGCGAAAACGCTCTGCGAGACCGTTTCGGCGATGCGATCTGGGCGGACGAACAGTCCCAGGTTCTCCATCGCCTGCCGCTTCAGGCAACCGACGACCGCCGCACCGTCTGGGTGAGTACCGGCAGCGGCGGGATCGTCGATGCGCGCGAATCCTCGGACATTATCGCAAAACTTTCCGGCAGAGCCTACTGGCGCAAGCTGTTTGTCGAACGGTCGCACGCCGACGTCGCGCAAGCCCGCAGGATTTGCAGCGAAATCGTTACCGCGATACGTTAGGAAACCTAGCGCGTTTTATGTCCCGCTCGTTTCGGGTTGGAACGATGCTCCTTTATCGCCGCGATGGCGTCCCAGGCGCCATTCTGCACGTTCTCTTCGGTATCGAATCGTTCGGCATGCATGAGCGCCGGAATTGCAGCCGGATCCGCGAGTCTCCCAAGCGCACTCACCGCCGCACTTCGCGCGCGGTAGTATCGGTCGTGCAAAGCGACGGAAATCAGATACGTGCGCACGAGTGATGGTTTCGACTTTGCCAGGGTCGCGAGTGCGGCAATCGCGGCGGGCCGTTCCGACTCGTCGATGCCGTATGCGGCTCGCGCCTTGATGAGCGGCAATGCTACGAGGTTGCCGTACGAGGCAAGCCCCGCCAACGCGCCGCGCGCAATCGGTTCTCGAAATGCATGCCGGTTGAGCCCCGCGACGAGTACGGGATACGCACCCCGCGCTTTCGTCGCGCCATAGCCTCGCAGAGCGGCGCCCGCGATCAGCGCGTCGGGCGATTGAGATAACCGCTTCAACTCGGCCTCCAGCGCGGCGTCGTTCGCATGATCCAAGCTTTCAACGTCGTTGGCTGCAGCTATAACAACTCGCGGGTCTTTGTCGTGCAGTGCCGCGCGAATCGTATCTGCATCGTCGAGAGAAGCCGTAGCATCGAGAGCGCTAGCCCGAACGCCGTAAAAGGGATCGCTCAAAACCGCCCGGCGCACGAACGACTGCGCGGCGCCCCGATCCGCCTTCTTCGCATTGCCGAGCGCTTCAAGCGCCCAGAGCCGGTCGCCGACGTACGGAGCGTGCGCGGCCTGGTATCCGAGATCGGCGACGCTCTTAGCGTAATCGAGTTCGCGCAGAATATTATCGTTAGAATCAAAAAGCACCATTGAGGGGCGGCGCGCAATTCCGGATATAGTCACGATCTGATGCATGCGGTTTGCGATGAATCGCGTCGTCTTCGAGGCATTTCCCGAATACACCGCAATATCGACCGGCATGCGGAACGGGCGGCCATCGTGCGTCTTCTGCGTGATATCGAGCTTGAGCGTTCGCGCGGCTCCATCGTAATGCTGCTTCACAAAGAAATGCGGATAAGCGGCACGGAAGAACCACTCGTTCTGGAACCAGTCCAAATTCGTGCCGAGCGAGGCGTCAATGGCCCCAAAGAATTGATGCGTGTCGGCGTTTTTGTGCTGATAAGCGAGCAGATAGTCGCGCAGCGCGCCGAAAAATTTCGCATCGCCTTCCATGTAGCGCAGCATATGCAGCACCGCACCGGGCCGCGGATAGCCGCTCGCGTCGAAAGAGTCCATCGGTGAGGCATAGACGTAGTCCACGATGGGCCGCCAGTAGCGCTTGGTCTCGCCGAAGTACGCCTGCTGTTCCTCGTACCGCTGATATTGAAATTGCGCTTCGCCGAAATGATGCTCGGCCCACAAGTCGGCAAAGTACGTCGCATAGCCTTCGTTGATCCAAATGTTGGCCCAATCCGAGGTGGTGACGTCGTCACCCCACCATTGATGGGCCAGTTCGTGCGACACCAGCCCGTCGCAGGGCTGCTCCACGTCGTATTGCGGCGGATGAATCGCCAGTTCGGTCTGCGTCGTAGCGGAGGCGTTCTCCATGCCGCCTGCCGTGAAGCGCTCGACGGTGGTTTGATCGTACTTTTCCCACGGGTACGGGACGCCGATAATTTTCTGGAAGTACGCGACCATGTCTTTCGTGCGCCCAAAACAGAGCGGCGCCCATTTCGCGTCGGCTTTCGAAACGAAATAATCGACGGGCGTGCTGCCGGTCTGCGTGTGAAATTTTACATACGGTCCGGCGCTGAACGCGATGAGGTAGGTCGAAATGGGATTCGGTTCGATCCAGTCCCAGGTTGTCAGAGCGCCGCCGGTCACGTGCGATTTCAAATGACCGTTTCCGGTCACGGTCCAGCCTTTGGGCACGGTTACGATATTCTCTATCGGCGTCTTTTGATTAGGTTGATCCCAAGTGGGAAACCAGCGCCGATTGTCGGTCGCTTCGCCTTGCGACCAAATCTCGGGCTGCAAATGCGGATAGAACCGGTCGGGCCGGATAAAGTAGATTCCGCGCGCCGGCGTCGCGGTATACGTCGCCACAATGACGAGGCGGTCAGCCGATTTCGCGGGCTGCGCAAGATTTACGTAGAGCCGATCGTTACGTACGGCGTATTTCGCGGCGCTGCCGTTGACCGTCACGCTCGAGTAGCGCAAGCCCTGGCTGTCGAAGGGCACGGTCCGCAGACCGTCGGCTTTGGGATAGACGACGTTCGTGGCTTCGCCGCGTACGATACCGCGAGCGAAATCGAACGACGTTTTGAGAATCGTGTTTTCAAAGCGGTAGGGCGCGACGGCCGTCTTATGGAAAAAGGCGCGCCCCCGGCCATAGGGCCGCGGGTGCGGTTTTGGGGGCGCCGCAATGGCGGTTCCCGTAAACGCCGCTAGTAGAGCGGCACAAATGCAAAGACGGCCGATTTTGTTCATCGCCGATGTTTTGGGCTCGACCACGGCCGATTCCCTTTCCGGCCGCGCCTATTCTGCCGGCAGACCCCGCAGTGCGAAGCCTGCCGGCGAGCAGAAACTACTGCTGCGGATGGGCGCGATCGTATTCGATCGCTTCGTCGAGGTGGGCTCGCGCTTGAACGAGTGAGTCTACGGCTTGGACGCGATGGCCGCCGTAGTCGTGGTTGTCGCGCTGCAGCGAATCGATCACCGTTTCCAACCGGCGCCGTTCGCGCATCAGGTTTACCAGGCTGCCGCGTTCGCCGCGTACATGCTGACCGTACGCGGGGCGCACCACCATGTTGCTGGGAATGGTCTGCGCTGCGGAGACGCCTACCGTTCCGGCGGCAAATGCGCCGGCGAGGATGGCGGTTTTGAGGATGCCGTTGACATTCATGCGAAGCTCCTTGCTGTCGTGCTGCAAACTGAACTCGTAGCGAGTTCTGCAATGAAAACGGACAGTTAGTTCGCTGCATTGCGCTTCTCAGGGACCTCTAATCGCTTAATGCTCCTTTCATCATTCCAGCACACCGAGTGCCGCTTGGGCCGCAGCCAAACGCGCGATTGGAACGCGATACGGGGAGCACGACACGTACGCTAGACCAAGGGTATGACAAAATGCAATGCTCGAGGGCTCGCCGCCGTGCTCCCCGCAGATGCCGATTTTCAGGTCGGCGCGAGTAGAACGCCCGCGGCGCACGGCTTCTTGCATCAGTGCGCCGACGCCACG
The DNA here is from genome assembly GCA_030854025.1 of Vulcanimicrobiota bacterium. Lineage (GTDB taxonomy): Bacteria > Vulcanimicrobiota > Vulcanimicrobiia > Vulcanimicrobiales > Vulcanimicrobiaceae > JALYTZ01. The sequence goes on along the minus strand of JALYTZ010000060.1, from coordinate 68 downwards.
CCGGTCGAGCACTTGAAACGGATCGTCCTTGAGAATTTTCAACTCGAGGTACCGTGGAATGAACGACG
>JALYTZ010000004.1 GCA_030854025.1 Vulcanimicrobiota bacterium | reverse complement strand
AACGGCAGACCTTGCTGAATTTCTTTTCCGACGTCTTCGGGCGAGGCATTGGCCAACGGTAGAACGGCGGTGCGCGGACTTCGCGGGTCGTTGGCGTCGCTGTACCGGCGGTTCATCACCTCGCTGCTGCCGACGATGAGCACGTTGCCGTCGCGCCGTACCTGAAGATCGTGCGCGTGCACGAGAGCGGTCAGAGCGACTTGAAACGTTACACCCCGCAGATGGAGCGTTATCCGTTGCGGTTTGATCGAACCGTCGGCCACGACATTCGTCCCGGATTCGGACGCAAGCAAAGCTAAAACGTCGCTAATACTCGCATCGTGCACGTCAAGGGTGATGAGCGTCGCCCCGTTGCGCGGTGCGGTTCCAAGAAGTGCCAGCATCAATGCGACCACGAAAGCAAGCAGCTTCATAGAGACACCGTTACCGGCGCGGTCGATCCGTCGGTAAAATGCACGCCGCCGGCATCAATAGTCTGCACGACACGGCCATCGACGGAATCACCGGCTTGAACGATGCGAGTTACGCCGGCGCTTTCGATGAGAGCGCGCGATCCGCCGCCCGTTACCACGGCATGCACCGTAAGAGCGCTGCCGGCATCACCGAAGTTTGGCGGCAGCGGGGTTTGCGCCGCTCCGCGGTTAGGCGGCAGTTCCAGCACTGACGGCCATCCAATCGCTGCGGGCGGATTTGCTGCCGGCAACGCGGGCGTTGAATCGGGAACAAACGGGTCTTTCGCCGGAGTCAAACCAGTTTGCAAGCTGGGGCCTGACGGCAGCGGCACAAACGACAGAGAACGTCCAAGCTCCGCGCGCTGCTGCGCGAGTTCAATTGAGCTTTGTGCCACCAGCGGAGCGAGCAGAAGCGCCGACCCGCACAAGAATACCGAAATCCGCAGCAATGGCCTTCGCTGCCGATCGCCGAGCGTGAGCATTACGCGCCTCCTAGTGATGTTGTGTCTGCGTGCATCCGATACAGCGTCGCTCGGATCGTGGCATCGAGATCGGGGCGATGCGACTGCGCGCGGGCGCCGGAGGAAATCGTGAGTTGAGTGTTTGAGACCGCTAAGAGAACGCCGAGGTGGGATAGTCCCTCCACGAACCGCAGCACATCGGCGAATTGTCCTTTCGCACGAATGCTCACCGGAGTGCCCACTAACGAATCTGATGGCGATGCGGCATGCGGCCCGGGGGATGCAGCCGAGCGCTCCGGCTCGATTGCAACAACCTGCGTGTGGGTTCGACTGCCGATCCGTTGCAGCGCGAGCAAGAACGCGGCCGTAACCGACGAGGCTCCCTGGTCTTTATCGAGATGTCCGATGTCGGCGTCGATCTGCTTCTGCTCGATGCGCAGATGCGCGGCTTCGCGCACGATTTGCTGATTGGCAACGGTTCGTTCGAAGAGCATTTGTGTCTGCTGACCGGCCGCCTGGATTGCACGTTGGTAGTGCGACTCGATAGAGTAGTATCCCGATACGAGCGTACCGAGCGCGAGCATCCAGACGATGCGAACTTGCACGTCCTTGGCTGTGTCCTTCATAGGCGTTCTCCGTCGACGTGAAGTTGGTAGCGCATCAGCGGATGGCCGCCTGCGTCCGAATCGGCCGTTGCGCTGAGGAGCACGGGATTTCCGATAAATCGCCCCGTTGCAAGCGCTCGGACCGTGCGGCCGATCACCGCAAGGTCGCGCGCACGGCCCTCCAGCGTCAGACCGGAGTCATCGCGGGCGATCGAGGTAAGCCATGCGTGCGTCGGAAGTCGATCGGCAATTTCCGCAAGCCGTCGCGCGTCGAGATCGCCGGAGCGCTCGATGTCGTGTACCTGACGATCTACGCCTGCGAGCCGTTTGAGCCGGTCGTACAGCACGTTCGTGCGCTCCATTTCGGTACGGCTTGCTTCGAAACGCACTTCGAACAGTTGCTGCGTCGTTAAGGCGACGTGCAACCGGTTTACCTCGATTCCCCATGCTCCAAGTACGATGACGATCGCGCAGAACAATGCGCTCGCGGCGTTATGCAGATATGCCGGTACGCGCATAGCGTAGAGACGCATGAGCCAAACGGGCCGAGCATCGTGCAAATAATCGAAGCCCGTCAGCATACGGCAACGTTCCACAGAGCTAAGCCCACGGCTAAACTCCAATCCGGGCTGCTCGCGCGCACGACATCATCGGGGTACGCCCCGTGCATCGCGCAGCCGGGATTGCGGTCAACGATCGCACCGGTTGCGGCTTCAATCTCGGCGGCAAGTCCGAGCAAACGCGCGCCGTTGCCGACTAGTGCGATGCGCTCCGGGCGTTTGCGCCGCTCGTACGCCGAATCGATCGACGACGCGATGTCGGCGACGAGGCGCGAGCGGTGACGTTCGCCGGCCCCGGCAGTACCCAATATTCGCTTTCGTTTTTCCGCCGAACGCTCGTCGATGGAAAGCTCCCGTTCGATACTGCGCGTGATGTCCGCTCCGCCGCAGTATATCTGCACCGTACGCGGCGTGACACTCCCGTACAGGTGCACGCTCGTCCGCCGGTGGCCGACGTCGATCGCTGCATCGCAGCCGGGTAAGAGACGGGCCAGCGCGCACGCATCGTGGTCGATGGCAACGGCCCGGAGCCGGCCGGCCTTCACCGCCTGTTGGCGGCTCGTCAGCACGCTCGAACGCACGATTCCGAGGGCATACGTACCTACGTCCTCGCCGACCGGACGCAGCCTGACCGTCGCTTCTTCGATCGGGAAGTCGATATGACGCTGCGCCTCGAAGCGCGCGGCACGTTCGCGTTCACTGCCGCTCATCTTCGGCAGAGTGATCGTGCGCATAAGCGCGTCGGGTTCCCCGATCGCGCAAACGCAGCGGCGCTCTCGCGTCCCAAGTTCTTGAATTGCTTCCTCGATGAGCGCTCCGACATATGCGGGCTCCGCAATGCCTCCGGAAGAAGCCGAACCGTCCGTAATCTCACGGACCGCCACTCCAGCCACATATGGGCCGTCCTCTCTCCATTGCGCGAGGGCGACGCGCACGCGCGTGCTCCCGATATCGATTCCGAGCGGAAGGGAACGCTTCTTCACGCGGCCTCACGGTAAAGTACGAGAAGCGCCATTCCCGCACACAGATACGGCGCGAAATGTAAACCGCTCCACGCGAGGCTTTGCGCGAAATCAGCAAGTATGCGCCCCAGCAGCCGCCGATGACAAAAGCCGCCCCCACGGCGTCTAGGCCGCAGACGGGGCCGAGCGCGGCGCCGATGCACGCGGCAAGTTTTACATCTCCCAAACCAAGTCCGCGGCGCCCACTCAATACGTATAAAGCCAAAAGCGGCGCTGAAGCGTAAGCCACCCCGAAAAGCGAAGCTCCTAAACCTCCTGAAAGCGCGTTACAGACGACCGTGATGCAAAGTGTAGGGCCGCTAAGCGCATCGAAAATATATCCGGTCTGCGAATCAGTTATCGCGGAAAGCGCGCAACAGCATCCCGCAATGGCGATTGCGGCCTGGTACCAAATACTTTCATGTGAAACGAGCAGCACTGGACCGATGGCGCCGCCGGCAATAGCGACAAAGGCCGCCGGGGTGCGCGTCTGCAACGTCAAACCGTAGCGTCGGGCAACGGTGTGGGCGAGCACGGCGAACGCGCTCGCACCGCACAGTGTGAGCGCCGCGCTCAAAAGCAATTGGATCACGAAGCAGCAATCTTGAGCGCGCGCACGGCCGGACGATATCCCGGGTGCATGCGTAGTGCCGTCCGCCAAAGTGCGCGGGCGCGATTCGATGCGCCGTTTCGGCGCGCCGCCCAACCCGCGAACGTGTAGAACCGCGGGTCGCGCGTCAAGCGCGCCGCCCGTTCGAAATCGGCCTGTGCCGGCTGAAAACGACGCTCCGCGAGGTAACCGAGCGCACGATCCACCAGCAGCGTCGTATCGTTTGGGTGGCCTTTCAAATACGTCGTGGCAATGGCAATCGACGAAGTGAACGACTGCCGAGTCCGCATTTGCATGCCAAAAAACGCAAAACGGTCGGCGGCGGCGCGAGAATCCGGATCGACGCGTAAGGCGCGAGCGTAGTAGCGACGCGCTTGAGCCGTATCGTTACGATAGAGAAAGTCGTCCCCGCGAACGATCAGCGCGCTTCCGATTTGCGCGCGGAACAAGACGGCCGCCAACAATACGCCGGTCAGCCCGACCGCGAACCTGCGTGCGCGGTTCATGCCAGCACCAAATAGTAGCCGGCTAAAGCCAACATGAGCGCAGCGCTTACCACGGCCGTGCCCTGCTTCAATGCAAGGCGCTCGACGAACGTCCCGGTTGCGCTTGCGCCTAATCCTACCGCCAGGACCGGCGCGGCATGCCCGAGTGCGAGCGAAGCCAGCAAAAGCGACCCATACGCCGGATCTCCCATCGCATTGCTATAAGCCAGAATGGCAAGGAGCAGCGGCGTGCAACACGGCGATACGACAAACGCAAACGAAGCGCCCAGTAAAAATGCCCCGCCGAACGACGAAGCGCCCTTTGGGGCCGAAGCGTGTCCGCATTCCGGCGCACCCTTCCATAGCGATGCGCAACCGCCAACCAGCAGCGCGCCTGCGATGGCCCAATACATTGCGTGTGAAAGGACTGCGAAGCGGCCCAACAGTGACGAGATCGCACCGAACGCACTGTACGCGGCCGCCAAACCTGCAACGAACGCACACGCAATAGCTGTGGCAGCGGCGGGTCCGCGGCCCGCAGACAAGCCTGCAACCGCAATGAATCGCGGAGCTACACATGGTCCGACGCTCGTAAGCAATCCAGCCAGAGCGACGAGAGCCGGCGCGGCTGCCGAACGTGTTGCGATTGCTTGCATGCCGCTCGTTACCGGATCGAACATGGCTTTGTTAGGATCCTTGTCCTGAAACAGCGCTCAGGCCCTCGACGTTATCGTAACGAAGATACTTGAACGCGGTTCCCGGAGCTACGCCTTGCAGCGTCGCGGGGTCGTGCGTTCCCGGACACCATATCTGATATCCCGCCACGCCGTTGTTACCGGTCGTACTCTCGGTCGAGAACTCATAATTTCCAACCCCGCCGGAAGCCGGGTCGATCGGAACTTGCGCCAAGTATCCGTTGAGAGGGCTGCCGGCACCCTGCAGATACGATTTATCAATCGCCTGCATCGTTGCCGTCGGATAGTACTGGTGATCCGTATAGTACAATTCCAAAGCCGTGCCGATCGTCTTGAGATTCGATATGCACGTTGCGGTTTGCGCCTGAGCGCGAGCGCGCGAGAAGTTCGGAATCAACAGTGCTGCAAGAATCGCTATGATCGCAACGACGACCATCATTTCGATGAGCGTAAATCCGCGTTGGCCCTTCATACCTGCTCCATTTTCTTCAACGTTGTGTCGGTGCGAGTGCCCGTCCACGCCGTTTTCAGGACGAGCGCCGGGTGCAGTTTCTGCAGCGCCAGGCGGTGAAGTCGCGATATGTGCCGCTGCGAGTAGCCCAGGCCGCGAGCGAGTTCCGGCTGGCTATATCCGCGCAGATAGAGCGCTCGAATGATCGTTTGTTCGGTCGGCGATAAGAGCTCCAGCGCGCATTCGAGAACGAGGCGGTCGTCTCGATCGTCGATCGTATACGCATTGAAACGCAATTGGTGCGGCTGCAGGTCTTGCAGCGACGCCGGAACGGCGCCGTCGCGATACGCGCGGATTTCCTCGATCGTTTTGTCCGAAACGCACAGCTGCAGCGCAAGTTCGTGCGTGCTCGGCTCCCGTCCGAGCTCGATCGTCAGCGCATCGTGCGCCGCTTGCCACCGCTTTTCGAGCGAACGCAGACGCCGCGGCGGCCGAACGAGTCGCTCGTAGTCGCGAACGTAGTGCATGAGTTCGCCCAAGACGAACAGCCATGCATAGGCTTCGAACGGCGTTTTAAGCGCGAAATCGTAACGATCGCAGGCCTTGATGAGGCCGATCGCCGCAACTTGTTCGAGATCCGCCCGTTCCAAGCCGGGCCGGTAAAATTTTCGGGCACCCCGTACGCACAGGTAGCGGTACTGCGCCACCAAAGCGTCCCGATCCGTAGCAATCATTTGATGTTTCCTATCAGCGTATAAAGCGGTATGAAAACGGCGGCAACGATACACCCGACGGCGCCACCAAGAACGACGATCATAATGGGTTCGAGAATGGAACCGAGCGCGTCGAGCGTTGCCTCGACATCAGTTTCGTAATAGTCGGCTACGCGCAGCAGCATGGAATCGAGCGTACCGGTTTCTTCACCGACCCGCACCATCTGAACGAAGAGCGGGTCGTATAACGCGCTTGCGGCCAATGGAGTCGCTAACGCTTCTCCTTCAGCGAGCGCATCGCAAACCAAAAGCACGCTTTTCTGATAACGCGGGCTTCCGACGACGTCCGCAACGACGTTCAAGGAGCCGACTAAACCGACACCCGATCGCAGCAGACTGCCGAGCATGCGCGCGAATCGCGCCACAGCGGTCTTTCGCGAAAGCGGACCGACAATGGGCAAACGCATGCGCGCCCCGTCCAGCGCATACGCCCCTGCCGGCGTGGATTTGAGCCGGAGGTAAAGGCCGCCGACAACCGCGCACGCAGCCGCAGTGAGCATCCACGCGATCGGGTGACGAAGCGCGCCGCTCAGGCGTATCAGTAGAGACGTGATGGGCGGCAAGGCGACGTTCATCTGGTCGTACATCGTTTGAAACATCGGAACGATGGAAGTCAATAGAAAGAGAATCAAGCCGGCTGCGGTTAAGGCCACAACCCCCGGATATGCAAGCGATGCGCCGAGCCGCGCGCGCAGCGCGCTGTCGCGCTCGAGAAAGGAGGCGAGCCGATCCAAGACTTCATCGAGTACGCCGCCCAACTCACCCGCGCGAATCATCGCTATAAAGAGTCGCGAAAATTCGCGAGGCCGGCGGCTCATAGCGGCACTTAAGGATAGACCGCTTTCAATGTCCGCAAGCAGCGCTGCCAGAGCCTCGCGCAAACGTCGCTGTGAAACTGCTTCGATCGTTACTTCCAGCGATCGGCGAAGCGGCACGCCGGCAGCGAGCAGCGTGGCAAACGAACGGAAAAATCCAACGAGGGCGCGCCGGTTTACCGGACGCAGGTCGAACATTTGCGCAATCGTACCGCGAGCCGTGCGACTGTCGTCGAGGTCCGTCACGTACAACGCGCGCGTTCGCAGGCTTTTTAGAGCGTGCGTTCCGTCGGGCGCGGCGATCGAGCCCTTTACGAGCGTTCCTTCGGCATTGCGCGCGGTATAGAAAAACAGCGCATCACTCACGCAACGGCCGGCCGTTCGAGAACTCGCACCTCTACCGGGCGTTCCGCATGTCGTCTCGCCGACTCCACCGTGATCTCGCCACGCATCACGAGTTCCGAAAGGTGGGTTTCGAGCGTGTGCATCCCGGCCTGGCGGCCGGTCGCGATAACGTTACGCAACTGGTGCGTTTTGCCGTCGCGAATAATCGCACGCACCGCATCGGTCGCAATTAGTACCTCGGCCGCGGCCCTGCGCCCGCCGCACGTGCGCGGAACTAGGCGCAGACAAACGACGCCAACTAGTGTTTGCGCGAGCGCGACGCGAATCTGCTCCTGCATCGATCCTGCGAACGCATTGACGATTCGATCGATGGTTTGCGGCGCATCGCCCGTATGAAGCGTCGTAAGAACGAGGTGCCCGGTTTCGGCTGCAGTGACCGCGGCACGCATAGTCCCGGCATCACGCATTTCGCCTACCAACAGAACGTCCGGGTCGCTTCGAAGCGCGCCGACAATCGCTTCTGCAAAGGTCGAAACGTCGCGACCGATTTCGCGCTGACCGATCGTCGAGCGCATCGCCACATGCTCGTACTCGATCGGGTCTTCAATCGTCAGGATGTGCTTGGCGTGATTCCGATTTACGCGATCCATCAATCCCGCCATTGCGGTCGACTTGCCGCTTCCGGTCGGGCCGGAAAAAATTACGAGGCCGGTTGGCTTGTCGGCAAAGGTGTCGACGGCAAACGGAAGATGCAGCGATTCCAGCGTCGGAACCGATTGGGCCAGGAGTCGAACGGCCAGGGCGAGCCCTTGATGTACGCGATACGCGTGCACGCGAAACGAGCCGAGCCGATCGTCTCTAAACGTACCGGTGGCATCGCCGGTATCTGCTAGTCTGTCGATTGCGGTGGGTCCCAGCAGAACGGTCGAAATGTTCTCGATCTCACGCGCATGCGTTGGCGTCGTCGACTGCGTTTCCAGAACGCCGTCGATGCGGAGCGCCGGGGGCCGGTTCGGGCAAAGATGCACGTCCGAGGCGCCCCGCGCACGAGCCAAGCGCAAAACTTCGTCGATGCGGACGGCCGCGAGCACTTCACTCATGAGCCTACTTCGAGCGCGAGCACTCGCCGCAATTCGTGGAGGGTCGTTTCTCCGGCTTGTACGGCCCGCATGCCGGCGGCAGCGAGCGGCTCGTATCCGTCTGCCTCGGCGAGCCCCGCAATGTGCGTGCTCGAAGCACCGTTGGCAATCGCGTCGCGCATCGCATCGCTAACAAAGACGAATTCGAAGATGCCGGTGCGCCCGCGATAGCCCGTCCCCTGGCAGCGCAAACATCCGGGCGCGGTGAAGCCGCGACCGGTCTGCACCGGAGCGCGACATTCGCCGCAAAGTCGCCTCACGAGCCGCTGCGCCACGATCGCGGTGAGCCCCGCTGCCATCGCATGCCGCGGGACGCCAAGCTCCAACAGTCGCTCGAGCGTACGTGGTGCATCGTTACTGTGCAGCGTCGTGAGCACGAGCTGACCGCTCAAGGCCGCTGACATTGCAACGGCCGCCGTTTCCACATCGCGCATTTCGCCGACCATAATGACGTTCGGATCTTGCCGCAAAAACGCTCGAAGTGAGGACTCGAAGGTCACTCCGGCTCGCGTATTAACTTGCACCTGAGAAATGCCCGGGATTCGGACTTCAACCGGATCTTCGATGCTGCAGAGGTTCTGCGATGGGGCGTTGCGTTCCGCAAGACTCGCGTACAACGTTGTGGTCTTGCCGCTCCCCGTGGGGCCGCAAACGACGACGAAGCCATGCGGCCCATGAATAGCCTGGCGATACCGCGTTAAGTGCGCCTTCGACATG
>JALYTZ010000275.1 GCA_030854025.1 Vulcanimicrobiota bacterium | reverse complement strand
CAAGTTTCGTTCCCGGGGCGGCGCCGGCGACGACGTATGCCGTCTTCTTGCTCACCGCGCTGCCGACTTTTCCGCCCGCCGCAGCGATCATGCCGGCCGCTTCTTCTCGCGTCATATTCGGCAACGTTCCCGTCAGGACGAAGGTCTTCCCAGTGAGCGGCCCGGCCGCGGCTCGTTCACGTTTGGGCGCACTCATGTTTACGTTCGCGCGCCGCAGATGATCGATCGTCGTCAGATTGGCTTCCTGTTCGAAAAACAACCGCACGCTTTTGGCAACTTCGGGGCCGATGCCCTCGCTCTGCTTCAAGTCATCTTCGGATGCGGTCGTAAGCGCGTCCATCGAACCGAAGTCGCTTGCGAGCATCTGTGCCGTCTGCGTGCCCACAAAACGAATTCCGAGTCCGGTTAGCAGCCGCGCCAGGCCGCGCGCTTTGGACGCCTCGATATTTCGCAGTAGATTCGCGGCGCTTTTCTCTCCCATTCGTTCGATACGTTCGAGCTGCTGAGCATCGATCGCATAGATGTCCGAAAGCTCGCGCACGAGTCCGGTATCGGCGAGCTGCGCCGCAAGCACATCGCCGATGCCTTCGATGTCCATCGCCCCGCGCGAAGCGAAATGGCGCACCCGCTCGACGAGCTGCGCCGGACAGGCGGCATTGGTGCAGCGCGACATCGCTTCGCCTTCGGGATGATCGACTGCGGCGCCGCAAACGGGACATGCGTCCGGCATCGCAAATTGCGGCGGATTCCCGCGCCGTTCTGAAAGAATGGGGCCGACGACGCGCGGAATTACGTCGCCCGCGCGCGTGATCAGCACGGTATCGCCGACGCGGATGTCGTTGCTCGCGATGTACTGCGCATTGTGCAGCGTCGCATTGCGCACGGTGACGCCGCCGATACGCACGGGTTCGAGCACCGCGCTCGGATTGAGCGACCCCGTGCGCCCGACGGTGATGGCGATGTCGATGAGTTTGGTGCGTGCTTCACGAGGTTTGAACTTGAACGCGATTGCCCAGCGCGGATCTTTGGCCACGGCGCCCAAGCATTCCTGAATCGCCAGGTCGTCGACTTTTACCACGACGCCGTCGATTTCGTACGGGAGCGTTTCGCGCCGCGCTTCGTAGCGATTGCAGTACGCGATGACTGCATCGATGGTGGCCGCCGCTTCGAACACCTTCGCTTTCGCAGCATCCTGCGCGGTCGGGATGCCGATCTCGCGCAAATAGCGCAGAAGCTCGAGCTGCGTTTGCAACGCGGGACCGCCGCGCTTTTCGCCGAGCGCATACCCGAAGAACCGCAGCCGACGTTTTCTTGTTTCGCGCGGGTCATTTTGGCGAAGGCCGCCCGCCGCAGCGTTACGGGGGTTCGCGAATGCGGCGAGGCCGGCAGCGACTCGCTGCGCGTTCAATTCCTCGAACGTCGCGAGCGGCATGTAGACCTCACCGCGAAGTTCCACCAGTTCCGGAACCCCCGCGCCCGCGCGAAGCCGGTGGGGAACGCCTTCGACGTGAGCGGCGTTGGCGGTGATCGTTTCTCCGGTCGTTCCGTCCCCACGCGTCGCGCCCGTAACGAGTGCGCCGTCTTCATACGTCAGCGAGACGGCCAGACCGTCAATTTTCAGTTCGCAAACATACGATACGTCAACACCTGCCAGCTTGCGAACGCGTTCGTCGAACGCGCGCAGTTCGTCGGCGCTTACTGCATTTGCGAGGCTGAGCATCGGGCGCAGATGCCGGTGTGAAGCAAATTTTTCGGACGGCGTCGAGCCTACGCGCTGGGTCGGCGAATCGGAGGTCCGCAGTTCCGGATAGCGTTCTTCGATGTCGGCAAGTTCGCGGAGCAGCTCGTCGTACTCCCCGTCCGCGAGCTGTGGATCGTCCAGCACGTAGTACCGGTAGCTCGCATCGCGCAGGCGCTCGCGTAGTTCTTCCGCGCGCGCATCCGGTTTGGTTGCGGCCCGAGCCATGTCGCCGGTTATCGCCGCTTTCGCGACGGGCTCACAAGTTGTATGGGATAGCCGTCGGGATCGCCGATAACGGCCACGCGTCCGAACGATTCGTCAAAGGGATCTTGAAAAACCGGAACGCCTAAATGCGCGCAGTCGGAAACGAACGAGTCGACGTTTTCGACGGAGAACCCCAACTGCAGCGAACCCGGGCGAACGCCGAGCAGCTCCGACTTTGCGTGCAAACCGAGCGAAGCACCGTTGCTCAATTCGAAGTCGATCCAATGCGGGACCGCGTCGGTGCGGATCTTCAGGCCCAAAACGTCGCGGTAGAAGTTGCGCGAACGCTCGAGATCGGAAACGACGAGCATCGCTACAGCAAAAGTTGCCACTGCAGATACCTTCCGCAAACCGGCGGCAACGCCTGGCTCACGCCTCGACGGGAACGCGGCCGCCCCGCGCGAGATCCTCGAGTACGCGCATGTTTTCGCGCTCCATGGCATCGAGCGCGAGGGCGTCGGGCCGGTGATGGCCGACGGCGCGCTGATCTTCGAGCACCGGAACGAGATACGCGCCGGTATAGGAGCGCTCGTTGCGCGAAAGTTCCTCCGGTGTTCCCACGCCGACGATCGTGCCGCCGCGATCGCCGCCCTCCGGGCCGAGGTCGATCACGTAGTCGGCCGTTTTGATGACGTCCAGATTGTGTTCGATCACGAGCACGCTGTTGCCGGTGTCGACCAGCCGCTCCAGCACTTCGAGCAGTTTGTGAATGTCGGCAAAATGCAAACCGGTCGTCGGCTCGTCGAGTACGTAGAACGTGCGTCCGGTCGAGCGGCGCGAGAGTTCCGTTGCGAGCTTCACGCGTTGCGCCTCGCCGCCCGAGAGCGTCGTCGCCGGCTGGCCCATTTTTACGTAGCCCAGCCCGACTTCGCAGATCGTCTTGAGGCGATTGTGAATGCGGTTGATGGTCGAGAAAAACCCGGCCGCTTCGTCGACGCGCATTTCGAGCACGTCGGAAATCGTTTTGCCTTTGTACTTCACTTCGAGCGTCTGCGCGTTGTAGCGTTTGCCTTTGCATACTTCGCACGGAACGTACACGTCGGGCAAAAAATGCATCTCGATCTTGAGGATGCCGTCGCCTTGGCAAGCCTCGCAGCGTCCGCCCTTCACATTGAACGAGAAACGTCCAGGCGTGTATCCGCGCATCTTCGCTTCGGGAACCATCGAAAACAGGTCGCGAATTTGATCGAAGGCGCCGGTATAGGTTGCAGGGTTGCTGCGCGGAGTGCGCCCGATCGGCGATTGGTCGATGACGACGAGTTTGTCGAGTTCTTCTGCGCCCTTGACGGTGCCGTACGTGCCGCCCGCGGGCTGCCCGTGCAGATGCTGGTTAAGCGCTTTGACGAGCACTTCGTTTACGAGCGTCGACTTGCCGCTTCCGCTCACGCCGGTCACGCAGGTAAACACGCCGATCGGAAAGTCGACGTCGAGTCCGCGCAGGTTGTTCGCCTTCGCGTTCTTGACCTTAAGCGACGCGCGCGCTTTACGGCGACGCTTGGGAATCGGAACGAATTTCCGGCCCGACATGTACGCGCCGGTCGCCGAATCGGGATGGTCGAGCACGTCTTGCAGCTTACCGTTCGTGAGCACGTACCCGCCTTCGGCGCCGGCACCCGGACCGATGTCGACGATCACGTCGGCGGTGCGTATCGTATCTTCATCGTGCTCCACGACGATGAGCGTGTTACCGAGATCGCGCAGCGTGCGCAGCGTCGCGAGAAGCCGGTCGTTGTCGCGTTGGTGCAAGCCGATCGACGGCTCGTCCAAAATGTAGAGCACGCCGACGAGCGAACTTCCGATCTGCGTGGCCAAACGGATGCGCTGCGATTCGCCTCCCGAAAGCGTCGTCGCGGAGCGCCCGAGCGTCAGATAGTTGAGTCCGACGTTGGTCAAAAAACCGAGTCTGCCTCGAATCTCTTTGAGCACTTGATGCGCGATTTGCTCCTCACGCTCGTTGGGCGCGAATTCCGTAAAGAAGCGTTCGGCGTTTTCGATCGACATGCGCGTTACCGCGTCGATGTTCTGCCCCGCGACCGTCACGGCCAGCGCTTCGGGCTTGAGCCGCGCGCCTTTGCACTGCGGGCACACCGATGCGGACATGTACTTTTCGATGTCTTCCTTGACGTAGTCGGAACTAGTTTCCGAATAGCGCCGCTCCAGGTTGTTGATCACGCCTTCAAACGTGGTGCGGTACTCCCACACTTTGCCGCTGCGCGACTCGTAGGCGAATTTCTGCTCGCGATCGGTCCCGTACAGAATGACGTCGAGGACGTCGTCGGACATTTTCTCGATCGGCGTCGAAGTTCGCACCTTGAGCGTGCGCAAAACGCGCTCGAGCTGCTGCAGGTAGTAT
>JALYTZ010000252.1 GCA_030854025.1 Vulcanimicrobiota bacterium | reverse complement strand
CTTGCGATCGTTTTTGGAGGGCTCGCAACTCCGCCTGCTTACGTTGACCGCGGATCTTCCCGTCGAACCTATTTCAGCCCCGCGACCATTACCTACTATATCACGCGGCGCAAGTGGCCGTTTGGACCGAAGCCGGCTAGCGCCGAACCTCCGACTTGAACAGGTGCGAGACGATGAACGAGACGATCATCATAATGATCGCGCCCTCCAGGGCCGGGACAAACCCGTAGACGTGGAAGCCGGGCGCGATGGCGGCGGTCAGCCAGAACATCAGGGCGTTGACGACGATGATGAACAGCCCCAGGGTGATGACCGTCAGCGGTAACGTGATCAGGAGGAGCAGCGGCCGGATGATCGCGTTCACGATGCCGAAAATGATTGCAGCGATCAACGCCGCGGTAAACGAATTGGCGTGAATGCCGGGCACGTACATCGCGATCAGGTAAAACGCGATCGCGTTGATGATGAGCCGGATGATCAAATTCATGACAGTCTCATTCTCCCAGGGCCGACTTGAGCTGCGAAGCCAAAGCGGCGGTCATGCCTTTCACGGCGGCAATCTCGTCGACGCTCGCTCTCTTGAGCGCGGCAAGCGAGCCGAAGGTCGTAAGCAGGCGCTTCTTGCGAACCGGGCCGACACCTGCGAGGCCGTCGAGCGCGGATCGGGTCATCTCCTTGCCGCGCTTCTGCCGGTGGTACGTAATCGCGAAACGATGCGCCTCGTCGCGGATGCGCATCACTAAATGCAGCGCCGCCGAGTTGGGCGGCAGCACGATCGGCTCGGACTGGCCCGGCAGGTAGAGCCACTCGTGCTCTTTTGCGAGCCCGGCCACCGGGATGCCGGTCATGTCAAGCTCGTCCAATACCTCGACCACCGCGCCCAGCTGACCTTTGCCGCCGTCGATCAACAGCAGATCGGGACGTTTGCTGAACTTCTCTTTTCGCGCTAATTCCCGCTCCTGCTTCGACAGGCTCAGCATGACATCTTCAGTGGTTGCTTCGTGAGTGGCTGCGTCTTCGTCGGTTTTTAGGCGGAGGTAGCGGAGACGGCGGCGGAGGGTTTCTTGCATCATCGCGAAGTCGTTGGGGCCTTTGTCGTACTGGATCTTGAACTTGCGGTATTCGCTCGTCTTTGCACGGCCTTCGTGAAAGACGACCATGGAACTGACCGAATTCGTGCCTTGAATGTTCGAGATGTCGTAGCACTCGATGCGATGCGGCAGGTCAGGTAATTCCAGTGCGTCGGCTAATTGCGTTAGCGCTTGGGCTTGCGCGGTTTCCTGCACTTCCTGATGCACGAGAAACGCTTTGAGATTCTGCTCGGCATTCTTCTGCACCAGGCGCATGTAGTCGGCACGATCGCCGCGTCGAGGGACCAGCGCCCGCACCCGCTGTCCCTTCAATTCGGTGAGCCAGCTTTCGATGATGCTCGCATCCGTGGGAAGCGTCTGCATCAGAATCTCTTTTGGAATCGCCGTTGCCGCGGCGCGATGTCGCGAGCGGTGCTTCTGCGGAACCGGCACTTCGTTTCCGCGCGCCTGACGCAGCTTGGCAAGCGGCGAAACGCCGGCGGGCTCGGGCGCGCCGGCGGTTCGCGCCGTGTAAAACTGCTTCGCGAATTCGCTGAAGAGCACGGCGTCCGTCTGGTCGTGAACGCCGTCCAGGATGAAATGTTCTTGGCCGATCAGCTTGCCGC
This sequence comes from Vulcanimicrobiota bacterium, assembly GCA_030854025.1. Classification (GTDB taxonomy): domain Bacteria; phylum Vulcanimicrobiota; class Vulcanimicrobiia; order Vulcanimicrobiales; family Vulcanimicrobiaceae; genus JALYTZ01. The sequence goes on along the minus strand of JALYTZ010000252.1, from coordinate 4,114 downwards.
CGCGCACCATAAAGACTTGCATGCACGCTTGGCCCTGCGCGCGCGCAACCGCGATCAGGTCCATGTCCAATCGCGTGCGCCACACGACCGTCTGCTTTTCGGTGACGCGCCGAACTTGCACGATGCGGTCTCGCAGCCGCGCCGCCGTTTCAAAGCTCAGCTCTTCGGCCGCACTCACCATGTCATGCTGCAAGCGGGTGAGAAGCGACTCTTGTTTGCCTTCCAGAAACAGCACGACTTCTTCGATCATGCCGTCATAGTCGGCTTCGGACTGAAAGCCGACGCAGGGCGCCAGGCAGCGCTTGATGTGGTACTGCAGGCACGGACGGCGTCTGCGCCCGTCGATGGGCTCACGGCACGTCCGCAGCGGAAACACGAGGCGAACGAGATCGACCAGCTCGCGCAGTCCGTGCGCGTTCGTGTACGGTCCGAAGTACCGTCCGCCGTCATCTTTCACGACGCGCGTAAACACGACGCGCGGGAATGCTTCGGCGGTAACTTTCAAATACGGGTAGCGTTTGTCGTCGCGCAGTCGCACGTTGAACGGCGGCTGGTAACGCTTGATCAGGTTCGCTTCTAGAATCAGCGCTTCGACCTCGTTGTTTACGACGATCGTGTGCACGTCGACCACGCGTTCGACCATGTGCTGCGTGCGAATGTGATGCACGGCGCTGTCTTGGAAGTACGAACGGACGCGGCTGCGCAGCGACACGGCCTTGCCGATGTAGAGCACTTCGCCGCCGGCGCCGATCATCTGATAGACGCCGGGAGCATCAGGTATTTGCGCGAGAGTCGCAGCGAGTGGTTTGGGGCCGCTGGTGGTCACGTGGCCAGATTCCGACGCGTTACGTTAATCGGTCGTTGGGGCCGGTGTTTTGCCACGGCGCTGCGCGACGATGAGAGCGACGACGATCGCAACGGCGACGATCGCCAGAACCAGCAGCCCGAACTTGTGAATGAGCGGCAGAATTTGATCGATGTGATTCCCGAGCGAATTGCCCAGCAGCACGAGGCCGCCGCAGAACACGAGCGAGCCGAGAAACGACCAGAAGTAAAACGCGGGCAGCGGCATGCGCGCAATGCCGGCCGGAATGCCGACGATGCCGCGAATCACCGGCACGAAGCGACAGATAAAAATAGCGAAGCTTCCGAAACGCGCGAAAAACCCTTCCACGCGCTCCAGTTCCGCATGATGGAATCGCACGTAGCCGCCGTAACGCGTGACGAACGGCCGCCCTCCAAAATAGCCGATCGCGTACGAAATCGTCTGCCCCGTAAGTTCGCCAGCAACGGCCACGAGAACGGTCAGCCAAAGGCTCGACAAATGACCGGTGGCAACCAAAGCGCCGGCGGCGGGCACGAGCACTTCGGCGCCGACCGGCGCGCCGACGTTGCCAAGCATTAGCGCAACGTAAAGGCCGATATAGCCGACGTGGTCGAGTAAATTCAGGGCCATCGTTGTGAAGTGCTGCACGTCGTTCCTATTCGGCGAGCGCGGCGCTGCTGCGGCCGCCGCGGGTTCGGCGTAAGATTTCAGCGGCCAAGCTGCCGCCTTCTTGGCGGAGCGCGTCGAACAGTTCGACCGGTTCCACGTCGCGGCCGGCCGCGTGCTCTTCGGCAAGCGCCACGATCTTACGAACGCGCGGGGTAACCAGAATGCCTTCCCACGTGCGGTCTTCACCGGTTCCGAGGGCACGCCGAACTTCGGCGTGGACTTCGCCGAAATCGGTCTGATCCGCGCGCAACCGCTCGATCACCGCCGCATCGTGCTCTTCAAGGAGGGCGAGCAGCAAGTGCTCGGCACCGACGTAGTAGTGGTTGTGATTGCGGCACTCTTGCTCGGCCGCGCGAAGCACGCGCCGCGAGGCAGCACTAAATCTCGAAAACAATCTACCCGCCGGCGGAAAGGGGATGGTCGGGGCGACTGGATTCGAACCAGCGACCTCTTACTCCCGAAGCAAGCGCTCTACCAAGCTGAGCCACGCCCCGACAAAAACGTTCGGGAAAAACTCCCATTGGTTCTCAAACTCGATGTGCCTTCCTGCACCTGCAGCGGGCGGTTACTCACCGCAGGCGCGCATGAGTCGGTATCGAAGGCTCCGGAGCGCTCATGAGATACCTCATCGTCGGATGCGGACGCGTCGGATCGACCCTCGCGAAGCTCCTCGACGCCGACAACCATCAAGTCACCGTTATTGACGAACGCCCGAGTGCATTCCGCCGGTTGGGATCGAATTTCAAAGGCCAGGTCGTCGTTGGAACCGGGATCGACTACGACGTACTCGAACGCGCCGGAGCCGCTTCTACCGACGGCTTCATCGCCGTTACCAACGGTGACAACCGCAACGTCATGGCCGCGTTGGTCGCGCAGCGCATGTTCCACGTGAAGAAAATCGTCTGCCGGATCTACGACCCGCCGCGAGGCTTGATGTACCGCGATCTCGGCATCGATACGGTCTGCCCCACGACGATCGGCGCGAAAATGATTCGCGACGTACTGATGGAGGCGCCGTGGGACACGCTGCAGTCGTTTGATTTCGGAAAGGTCACCTCGCTGACTGCGATCGTCGGGAGCGCGCACGCCGGTAAAAGAGTTTCCGACTTCGAGCAGCCCGGGCGCATTCGAATCGCGGCCGTACGTTCCGGCAAAACGGTGCGCGTCGCCTCGAACGATACCGCGCTTACCGAAGGTGACGAGATCAACGCAATCGTCGCCCCCGAAGCGATCACCGATTTCGCCCAAACCTTCAGCAGCGCCGCTCCGACCGAGCTTGCGGCGCAGACGGCGAGTTCGTAGCATGTTCGTTCTCATCGTGGGCGGCGGCAAGGTCGGATCGTATTTAACGAAGGCGCTGCTCGATCAGGGAAACGAGGTCGTCGTCGTCGAGAAGACCGAGGCGAAGGCGCGAATGCTCGAAACGCTGCTCGACGTGAAAACGGCGGTCGTGGGCGACGGATGCGATCCGCTCGTGCTCGAACAAGCCGGCGTCAGTCGTGCCGACGTCGTGGTCGCGGATACGGGTGATGACGAAGACAATTTGGTTGTCTGTCTGATTGCCAAGAAGAAAACAAAGGCTCGCTGCATCGCGCGCGTCAACAATCCGCGCAACAAGCTGATCTTCGAATCGCTCGATACCGTGGATCCGATCATCGTTATTTCGTCGACCGAGATCATTCTCGATGTGCTCAACGAACACGTCAGCGCGTCGCGCGGCACGAACTACGAAACGATGCATCTCTTCGGAAAAGGACAGATGCAGATGGTGAAGGTGAGCGTTCCCGAAGATTCGCCGGTCGACGGCAAACGTGTGAGCGACATCGACTTTCCGCGCAACAGCATTCTGGTTGCCGTCGTGCGCGGCGAGGACGATTTGGTGATCCCGACGAGCGATACCGAACTGCGATCCGGCGACAAGGTCATCGCCATCGTGCGCGACGGCGCCGCGGAACCTTTGCGCACGCTGCTTACGGGTGAGGCGGCCTAGCGCGTGCATCCGGGCCGCCTCATCGTCTACATTGCCGCCGCTTCGGGGGCCGGCAAAACGCGGCGCTTGCTCGACGACGCGCGCCGTGCCCGCCTAGCCGGCCGGAACGCCGTTTTCGGCTGGATCGATCCCAAAGGGCGACCCGAACTGAGTCGGCTGATCGACGGCATTCCGCGCGTTCCGCCGCGCATCGTCGAGGTCGGCGAAGAAAGCGTTCCCGAATTCGATTTCGAGGCAGCGGTTGCAATGCAGCCCGACCTCGTCGTGCTCGACGATCTCTCGCACGAGAACCTGCGCGGATCGACCCACGCCAAGCGCTGGCAAGACGCGCTGGCGCTGCGCGAGCGCGGCATCACCGTGATCGGCGCGTTCAACATCGCGCATCTCGACACGACCGCTCCGGTCGCCGAGGTCGCGACCGGCGTGCCCGTGCACGATGTCGTGCCGATGTCGTTCATCAAATCGGCCGACGAAGTGATCGCGCTCGACATTTCTCCGCAACTGCTGCAGCGTCGATTGCGTTCGCAAAAAATCTTCCGCGACGAAGATCTGGCACGCGCGCTCAGCGGCCCCTTCAAAACGCAAACCTTGCAGGCGCTGCGCGAATTGCTGCTGCGCACGATCGACGA